>JBDSAQ010000353.1:0-5710 GCA_039922095.1 Ginsengibacter sp.
AGATAAATCCCTGGCAAAAGAATAATGAGCGTAACCGGTTTTTCTTAAACGAATTTGATCTTCCCAATTATTTTAATATTCTTAATAAAATAAAAATGACTTATAAGAAATGTGTATGTTTTGTTACTCTGATTTTTTTGTTAAGCTATAAACCTGTTATTGCACAACGGCAAAAAAATAATTATCCAGGTAAATATGAAGTAGCAGTTTATTATTTTCCCCAATGGCATGCAGATGCACAAAATGAAAAACAACATGGATACCCCTGGACAGAATGGGAAACATTAAAAAATGCAAAGCCGCGATTTGCCGGGCATGAGCAACCAAAAGCTCCCTTGTGGGGTTACGAAGATGAAGCCGACCCAAAAATAATGGCAAAAAAAATTGATGTAGCCAGCAGTCATGGCGTTGATATATTTCTTTATGATTGGTATTATAAAGACAACGGCCCTTTTTTACAACGTTGTCTCGAAGAAGGATTTTTAAAAGCGAAGAACAAATCTAAAATTAAGTTTGCCATTATGTGGGCAAACCATTGGGAGATAAAGCCTGAAACATTTGATAGTGTGATAGATATTTGTGTAAACAAGTATTTTAAAGATAAATCTTACTGGACGGTTGATGGCTGCCCTTATTTCTGTATCTATCAACTATATACTTTTATCAATAGTTTTGGCAGCGTAGAAAAAGCCGTGGAAGCAATACAAGAGTTCAGAGCAAAAACCAAAGCGGCTGGTTTTAAAGATCTCCATTTAAATGCCATGCAATGGGGCTTGCACATGCCTGATAATATGCCAGCAAAAGATCCTAATGAGTTAATTGATTTATTCAAAGTAAATAGTGTTGATACTTATGTGTGGGTGCATCATACAGAGATGCCGGATTTCCCCACTACTTCTTATGATTATATGGTGAACAAGGCTTTTCAATATTGGGATTCTGCATCTCATAAATTTAAAGTTCCATATCATCCAAATGTAACAATGGGTTGGGATGCTTCACCAAGGTGCGATACAACTAAGCCGTGGGTGAAAGGAGAATATCCATTTTATTCTGTGTTAATTAATAATACACCGGATAAGTTTAAACAGGCTTTGCAAAAAGCAAAAGATTTTGTTGATGCATCAAAGTCTGCTCATAAAATAATAACCATTAATTCATGGAATGAGTGGACTGAAGGAAGTTACCTGGAGCCTGATACGATAAACAAACTGAAATATTTAGATGCAATAAAAGTTGTATTTGGGAATGATAAAAATATTAATTATTAAAAGATGCTCAAACACTTCTATAAAAGCTATTGCATGATTTTTATACTTCTTTTTTTCTTACAAAGTATTGAAATATGCGCAGAAGTAAGGCTGCCAGCCATTATAGCGAGCCATATGGTATTGCCACAAAACACAGAAATAAATATTTGGGGATGGGCTGACCCAAGGGAAATCATAAAGGTTACGGTAAAATGGGATACTACAAATTATACTTGTGTTACAGACTTTCGTTCTGCAAAATGGGAGATGAAAGTAAAAACCCCTAAAGCCGGTGGACCGTATAAAATAATTATCAACGCATCAAATGAAATCGTTTTAAATGATGTGATGATTGGTGAAGTTTGGCTGTGCGGTGGTCAAAGTAATATGGAACTTTCTGCTGCAAGCGGAGTTAAACAAGCTATCGACGAAGCCCCTAACGCAACAAATAAGAACATTCGTTTTTTTTATGTTTCGAAAACCGCCGCTGAATATCCGCAAGATGATACAAAAGGTAAATGGGTAGTCTGTAATCCTGATGACATGAAAAAATTTAGTGCCGTTGGATATTTTTTTGGTAAGAGATTGCAGGAAAAATTACAACAACCCATCGGACTTATCAATGCAAACTGGGGAGGAACAGGAGTTGAAGTGTGGGCTTCCCAAGCGTTAATAAATAACAATTCATCATTTAAAGAAGCTGCACAAAAAACGGCCTTAACAAATGATTGTTGCCCTATAAAAATCGCTTCGCTTTTCAATGGAATGATAAGCCCAATTATTCCCTATAAGATTTCAGGGGTTATTTGGTATCAGGGCGAAACCAACCGCTTTAGTTATGCAGTGTATCCCTCTTTGTTAAAAGCTATGGTAGAAGAATGGAGAAAATTATGGCAGTATGATTTTCCTTTCTACTTTGTTCAAATAGCTCCGTACTCAGATAGTGGCACTAAAAATTATGTAGCACTTATGAGAGAAGCACAAACAAAATGTGTAAGCATTCCACAGTCTGGTATGGTCGTGATCAGTGACCTTGTTGACGATATAAACAACGTGCACCCTCAGAATAAATTGGATGTTGGTATACGGCTTGCAAATTACGCATTGGCTAAAACTTATGGCCAGAAAGGATTTCAATACAAGAGCCCGGAATATAGAAGCATGAAAGTTGAAAATGATAAGATCCGTATTTGGTTTGACAATGCAGAAGGAGGGCTAATCAGTAAAGATGGTTTACCGACAGAATTTTATATTGCAGGAAACGATAAAAATTTTATCCCCGCCGTTGCAAAAATTGACGGAAGCAGTATTGTTGTATATAACACGAAACAAAAAAAACCAGTCGCAGTACGTTTTGGATTTAGTAATGGTGCTACTCCAAATCTTTTTAGTAAAGAAGGTTTGCCGGTAAACCTTTTTAGAACAGATGAATGGCCGATACAAACAGAAGCTACTGTTAAAAATACAAACAGGCCAATTGTAGGTGCTATCAGGTGGGATGCCTGGATCGGCGATATTGGACAGGGGCTTGCAGATGCATCAGCAGTTGGGCACCAGGTTGAAAGATCTCTCAGCCCCCATAAATATCACTACAGGGCTCCTTTCTATAGCACAGAAATCTCCCATGATTCAATTCAATGCCGCGGTACAACCCAGGAAATTATGGACCAGGAGATCGCTTATGCAAAAGATGCCGGTTTAGATTATTGGGCGTTTTGCTGGTATCCTTCTCATAGCGGTTTAGATACTGCAAGACAACTCTACCTGGCGAGTAAAAATAAGAATGATATCAAATGGTGTGTAATACTTGGCACAAATCCATTTGATTATAATACAGATGCGGTATGGCTTGTAGAAAGTTTTAAAGAAAATAATTATCAGAAAGTATTAAATGGAAGACCACTTATATATGTGTTTCCATCTACCGCAACAAGCCCTGAACGATTAAACAGATTGAGAAGATTGACTAAGGAGGCAGGAATAGCTGACCCTTACATCACTATAATGGAATTCTCTGCAAAAAATGCTATTGCTTTTGCCGATAGTTTACATGCTGATGCACTTAGTGCCTATATCAGTTGGGCAGGAAAAAATGGTGAACCATATTATCCGGTAATACCTAAAGCAGATTCTACTGGCTGGGAAAATTATAAAGCTACCGGAAAGAAAGTAATTCCCTGGGTAACCACAGGCCATAATACAAGACCTCGTATTGATCACCCTGTAACTTGGACTAAAGTTCCCGCTGATGAGTGGGTTAGTGATGGTACACCGCAACAAATAGCAGCCAACCTTGATAATGCATTGCAATGGGTTAACAATAATAAACAAACTGCTGAAGCAAATGCAATTTTAATGTACTCATGGAATGAGTTTGATGAAGGGGGTTGGCTATGTCCAACACTGAATAATAATACCAGCCGACTTGACGCAGTAAAAGAAGTGTTCAGGAAAAAATAAGAATTATGAAAACAACTTGCTTATCATTTATTTCAATTTTATTATTCAATTTTTTTTCGGGCCTTGCACAAAAAAATAATGGAGAAATCATTGCAACAGATTCTAAAAAAATTATAGAACAATGGAAAGTTCATGAGGTCAATCTTATCAGTGAGAAAGAATATGCTGATCCATTTAATGAAGTTAGTGTTGATGCAATCTTTTCTGGGCCTGGTGGAGAAACTATCAAACGCCCCGCTTTTTGGGATGGTGGTAAAACCTGGAAGATACGTTTTGCTCCGACAAAAAAAGGTTGGCTTGTATAAAAAAATAACTTCATTCAAATCAAATGATGGCACATGGGTAATACCCTCAAAGCCGGATGGAATGGATTGGATTTTACTGGTTCAAAAAACGATTTAATTAATAAGCTATATGAGAAAAGGTTCTGTTATTATTTATTTAGCAATAGCAAGTTTCCTGAACCCAAGTGCTCAAACAATAAAAGGGCCGCACGTTTTAAATCCTCAAAAAATTTCTCTTACAAATGAATTGAACAACAACCCGGTTATTGGCGCAATCCGGTGGGATGGCTGGTATTATGGACGCAGTGATGACGACATTACTGCTATTTTAGAAAAGACGTTGGCGCCAAAAGAATTTCATAACCGTCTTCCTTTTTTTGCAAAGGAAATATCTGATGATAGTGTCTATATCAATGGCTCATCACAAGAGGTAATAGACGAGGAAATTGCTTATGCAAAAACATGTGGACTTGATTATTGGGCTTTTGTTATGTATCCTGAAAATACAGGGCTCAGCATAGGTTTAAAAAATTATTTAGCAAGCAAGTACCGGGGTGATATAAACTTTTGTGTGATCACTGAAGAAGCAAGGCTTACTAATGTTGATACTTCATATACTAACAACATTCTTACACTAATAAAACAACCCGGTTACCAGATAGTTTTAGAGAACAGGCCATTGTGGTATATTGGCTTTGTTGATTCGGCCCATGTTCAAAAAGCATGGGGAGGTTTCCGTCAAATGAAATCTAAGATTGATTCCATGAGAAATACAATCATTGAAGCAGGCTTAGGAAATCCTTATATAGTAATAATGGATTTTAATGCGGCCAAAGGAAAGCAATGGTGCGATTCACTCGGCGCTGATGCGATCAGCAGTTACGTTACTCAAAAAAGCACTCCCCATGCATCTTATAAAACATTGACAAAAGAGGCCGAGCAATTTTGGGAAGAATGCAAAGGCACAGGCACACAGGTAGTACCCGTTTGTGATGCAGGATGGAACCCTAAACCGAGAATTGATTATGTAAATATATGGTCGCACTTTTATCCGAAAGATGTTTATTATGATTATGCAACGCCTGCAGAGGTGACGGCTCATATAAAATCTGGTATGGAATGGACACAAAAGAATAAAGCTTTTTCAAACGCACAATGCGTTATTATTTATGCATGGAATGAATATGATGAAGGCGGTTGGCTTGGCCCAATGCTTCATGAAGGAAGCGCAAGAATTGATGCCGTTGGAAAAATGATAAGAGAGTTTAAGAAAAAAAATAAGCAATGATTGTCATAAAGTTTTTTAGCAAAAATGCATTGTATAAAAACTTGACGGAAGATATTGTTCAATTTAAAAAATCAAAATAGTTAACATGAAAATAATGACAATTATTATGTGTTTGGCAATCATGTGTGTTACAAAAATAGATGCTCAAACAAATAAAATTAAAAAAACAAAAGAGTATGAAGTGGCCGTTTATTATTTCCCTAATTACCATCCTGATAGTATTAATACAAGATGGCATGGAAAAGGCTGGACGGAATGGGAAGTTGTGAAGGCCGCAAAGCCAAGATTTAAAGGGCATGAACAACCAAAAATTCCATCATGGGGCTATTTTAATGAGGCCGATCCTAAGTGGGCGGCCAAAGAAATTGATCTCGCCGCCAATAATGGAATTGATTGCTTTATTTATGATTGGTATTGGTATTCTAACA
>JBDSAQ010000354.1:0-3938 GCA_039922095.1 Ginsengibacter sp.
TGCCCAATCTGTAACTATCCATTTGCCTTCATAATAATCCGGAAAGGGTCGTTTGGGATTTTTAAAGTCAGAGTGATGATAAATAGGTCCGCCGGTGGCACTGCGGCTACCACTACCCAGCAGGGGAAACTCATCAGATACAATATACGGGTACCAGATCATAGCAGGTTTTGCAGGGGGTAGTTGGGTTAAGCCCGTGTTGTTTGGCGAAGTGTTTACCGGCGCCTGCGGATCATACTTCTCCCCGCTTTTACCGGTAGCAAAATCATAATCCCAATAAGCTTTATTATCAGCTACCATATAAGGCCATCCGTAATTACCTGCTTCTTTTGCCATATTAAATTCATCATAGGCTTTTGGTCCGCGGCCAACAGTATCGCCAAAACCATCCGGCCCAACTTCGCCCCAATATAACCAGCCGGTCTTACTGTCAAACGTCATGCGCCAGGGGTTGCGGTTGCCCATAATGTAAATTTCAGCACGTGTTTTTTCCTTTCCTTTTGCAAAAAGGTTTCCTTCCGGAATTGTATAAGTGCCATCAGGTTCAGGATGTATGCGAAGAATTTTTCCTCTAAGATCGTTTGTATTACCGGAAGATTTTTGTGCATCACGGGTGTAAGCTCCGGGCCTTTCATCTATAGGAGTAAAGCCGCTTGAAGACCTGGAAAAAGTATTGTCGCCTGTGGTCAGCAGCAGATTGTTTTGTTTATCGAAGATCATACCGCCGCCTACGTGGCAACATTCTTCCCGCTGAACAGGTACTTCAAGCACAAGTTTTTTTGTGCTTTCTATTAATTGATTGCCCCGCCATTCATAGCGCACAACAATATTGCGGGCTATAGCTCCCGCCTCAGAATAATATAAATAGATCCAATTGTTTTTATCAAAATTGGGATCCAGTATCACCCCTTGCAGGCCATCTTCAGCTTCTGACTCCCGGCCTTGTAAGGTTTTGTATTTAGTGCTTACCGGTATAGTTGCAATCAACGTTATTTTACCCGTTACCGGGTTGTACAATTTTAATTTTCCTTTTCGCTCGGCAAATAACACCCGTCCATCTTTCAAAATTTCAAACTGCATTGGCTCTTCCAGTTTCTGTGCCAGCACTACCCGGG
Organism: Ginsengibacter sp.; assembly: GCA_039922095.1. GTDB lineage: Bacteria > Bacteroidota > Bacteroidia > Chitinophagales > Chitinophagaceae > Ginsengibacter. The sequence continues at coordinate 1,116 of JBDSAQ010000354.1, forward strand.
TAAACCGGTTTTGTTCAGTATCGGCCAAGGCTGCTGTTGTTGTTACAGTATAAAAACTTTTTTGTTTAAAAGACATTGATAAGAAAATCCCAATTAATAACAGAAGAAAAAGGAAAATAATTTTTGGATTGATGAAACTAAAGGTTCGTTGCTGCATGTAATGTAGATTAAGGAAAAATGATTTAGTTGAATGACATAAAAAATGTGCCGTCTTTTACCTGATTGTTGAAACGGATTGTGTTGCAAGATAAAGAGAACAATATCTCTTATTCAAACCAGCTAAAATTTAGGGAAAGCAATTTAATAATTTCTTTTTTGAGTAGTAACAGTAGTTGTTAATAAACAGCAGGAGTATGTGAAAAAAGTAGTTTAAAATAGAAATCCACGGACAAAGAAATAAACAGAGAAAATATTTAAACCCCCATCAGGCAATTTTTACATCTTAACAATACTTTTAACAATTGCAATGTATAAAAGGTACGTAAATCACATCTATAATAAGTGGTGTGAATATTTAAATCATTGTTATGGAAACACATTATGTACAGCAGGAAATATTGCTTATCACTGGCACCAAATTCTCTGCACGTGAGTGGGCTGAGAAAAATATAGAGGATAAAAATAAACTTACAGCAACAGAATATCTTGAAGATGCCTGCTGGAATGGTATGCTTGATGAGATGTTGCCGGAACTTATCGAAAAAGCAACAGATGGTAAAAAGCTTTTTCTTTGGCACATCAGGCATTGCAGATCATTTCTTGGAATAGAACTTAGTGAATCCTCACCTTCAATAGACCCGGAGTTCTCCGTTGATCCTTATTTTTTTGTACGCACTCAAAATATGAATTGATTTAGCGATCAGACTTCATGACTACATAAAATGACATAGTTACTCTGACAAATCTTATTAATCTCATTATTATATTTTCCGCCTTAGTACAGCATCTGTATTAGTTTGACAAGGCAGGCCAACTTACAATTACATATTTTTAAGCCTCTGTAATCAGTTCCTTTTAGGGAATTAATTATCTTGCTTAAAAACAGATAGCATGGTCAATAATACGAATGATCTAAAAGAAACAAAGAGTAAATTCTCCCCATCGGGCATTATTACTTTGGGTAAAGACCTTGTCGCATTATTGCGTGATACATTCCTTTTTATTCTTGTGATGATGTTGCTTTTTCTTCCGGAGAAATTAAATAAAACTCTTGTAAGAGCCGGGTTTAAAGAAGGTAGTATAGCAGGCTTTAAATGGGAGGCAGGTATTGCTCAGTATGATGTTAACCTTAAAGAATCACAGGCTGCTATTAACGATTTGAAAGCACAACTGGATAGTACTTCAAGAGTATTGGCTGAGGCTCAGTCAAAAATTACTGATCCGGCTTTGAAGCAAAAACTGGAAAAGGTAGAAGAAGAAAATAAAGTTGTAAAAGCTTCTTCTGCTAAAATACAAGCCAGTGCCAGAACTACTATCTCTAATAACATGGCGCTTGTGGAAAAAGCACAAGTTGCTATTAGTACTGATGATAAATGGGGCGTGGTATTTAGCGGCGATACGAATCTTAAGCTTGCCCAATATGAAATTGGGTTAGCCAAAAGGAAGTACAATATTCCGGATGCTGTAATATATTTCCGGCAAGGATCATACAGAAGTGTAGCTATTGCCGACAGCCGGGAAGAAGCAAGAGAGCTATTGATAAGCGCTAAACGCCGTCGCAGTGATGCGTATATAGTGCCATTATCTTCATGGTGCCAAACGGCAAATGATAAAGGAGATTATATTGAGTGTACTACTCCTTAATGACGTGCAAGGAAAAATGATGGAACTATGTAACCTTACTCATGCTCATCAATTATATTGCCTAACGTTCTCTCTTCATTGAGTATCCAGGCTGGCATTTTTTCAGCATCCATTTGCCATTGATCATTTTCTTTTATCATTCTAAACTCCCAGCGTGTTCCCTCTGCATCCTTTACATCTACATGATAGCCGGCTTGCTCGCCAAATTCAAAAGGCTGAAAATTAAACTGCCTGTCATTTATTATTTTATTAAATAGATTGCTCATGTTGAAAAATTTTTAAGAAGTATTGCCAAAGTTACAATCGTTTTACACCTTTGTAATTCAAAAATGCGGTGAACTATTAACAATAAAAACTAATAATATGAATTACAAAAGTGCAATCAGCTGGTTTGAAATTCCGGCAACCGACCTGGACAGGGCAACAAAGTTTTACGAAACGCTGTTTGATGTAAAACTTACCGTAATGGATATGCCTTCAATAAAAATGAGAACATTCCCGGTAGGAGACATGATGAATGACATTAGCGGAGCCATTGTTGATGGCGGCGATTTTTATCATCCATCTTCAACCGATGGTGTATTGATATACCTGAATGGAAATCCTGATGTTCAGCATATTTTAGATAAAGTAGAAGAAGCAGGTGGAAAAATCTTTCTGCCAAAAACAGAAATATCACCAGAGTATGGCCACATGGCAATTTTCATAGATACTGAAGGCAACAGGGTTGGTGTTCATTCAGTTCCATCTTCTTAGATAGAACATCATTAATATAATCCTTATTTAAAAGCATTTAACCCTGTTATATCCATGCCCGTAATGAGCAGATGAATATCATGAGTGCCCTCGTATGTTAGCACACTTTCCATATTCATCATGTGCCGCATAATAGAATATTCGCCGGTAATGCCCATGCCACCAAGTACTTGCCTGGCTTCACGGGCTATGTCTGCAGCTATTTCGCATGAGTTTCTTTTAGCCATGCTAACCTGTTGTGGTGTTGCTTTTCCTTCATTCATT
>JBDSAQ010000355.1:0-3353 GCA_039922095.1 Ginsengibacter sp.
AAGTGCCAAAAAGACCAATATCATTTGCATTGGTTATTACAGATAAGGCTGGCTGGGAAGGGATTTTTGAAAATGCAATGTTATTGTTAATTACATTATCTCTCAGTGGCGCAAGATAACTTTCCTGTAACATGTATATCTGTACCAGGTTATTATAAAAAGTATTATTTTTTGTAACTATTTCACGGCAACTATGAAGATATAATCCCCTGTTTGAGTTCAATACGGTATTATTGCTGATTTCAACGCCTGAAGCATTACCATCAATGTATATCCCATGGGCAGATTGTTGTTTAACGTTATCTGTTCCATTTCCGGCACCTACACCATTGGATACAATGTTACCAATAATCTTTCTTCCTGTACGGCTAATATTAGCAGTGCCTCCATAGGTATATATTCCGGCTCCATCATCTTTTACAATACAGAAACTATCTATATAATTGTTTTTTACCGTAACATAATCGCCTGCAAAAGTCAAACCGTTGTATCCAGTGTTACGTATTTCATTAAACTCAACAATACTATAATCCCCTACTCTGTTAAGGGCAATTCCATTACCATCCCCACTTGCACCCATTCCTCCAAACAGCGACGTGTTGATTATTTTATTATTTCTTATTACAGCATTAGTGCCGTACCCGAGGTCAATTCCGTTATTATTTGAGTTTGAAACAATACTGCCTTCAATTTGAAAATCATTATGCCTCGCCCATACTTTGATTCCGTTTGCACCTGAAAATAGAACATCACAGTTCTTTATAGAAACATTTGAGCCGGCATAAATATTAAAACCATTTGCATTAGCTCCTTTAACTGTAAGATTATCAAAAACAATGTAAGCAGACTTATATGTGTAAATTAAATCCGTAAGGGTTGTGGCCTGTATAAGGTAAGAAGAGGGAGAGTATGCACCAAAATATACACTTAACTTTTTTGTAGAAGGATTGAAGTACCATTCGCCCAACTTATCAAGTGTCTTTATATGATTTTGTATAAAATATCCATAATGGTCATAAGGAGTTCCGGAGATTGCTGTATGAGTAATAGTTGTACCGGAATGTGATAATATAGTATCCCTGTCAAGAATCCAGCGTCTTTGCCTGATAACTACTTCAGCTCCTGTCCAGTTTGTGGAAGAAGTTAATTCATTATCTGTAATTGAAGTAGTGCCGGAATGCGATTCAAAATAAAGATAGCCACCAATAGGAGCATCTGTATTAGGATACCGGCCTATTTGTTGTTCTGCCCCATTTAGGAGCACCATATTAAGACTTGCATCTATTGCAGAATTATAGCTCTCATAAATACCATTGCCTTTAGAAACCCAGTTATCAAGGGTAACCAGGGAGGTAATAACCGGTTTATTTCCTTTTCCATAAGATCCAATAACAATCGGATTACCTGAGACCCCAGATTTAGTGGTAGTAATTGAACCATAAAATGTTTCATTACGTTTTAATAAAACAGAATCTCCGGGATTAAGCGTGCTAAAAAAGGAATTCAGCTTACTTAATGTTTTCCATGGAGTTGCAGGATTTTGCGCCTGTAAGGTAGTTCTGGAATCATCACCAGAAATGGCGGAAAAATAATAATTTGTTGCTCTTGTAGTGATTGCACAAAATAGCAATGCAGTAAGTATAAATGTTTTCATATGGATAAGGGATTAAAATTGATTGAATAAAATAACCAATCAATAGGCAAAGCTATAATAACCCGATTCGCTATGAAAGAGCATAATTGCTATTGTTTGAGTTGAATTCAACTTCTTTTTTTTGAGTACAAACCCAAATTTTACAAGTATTTCAGGGAGTAGAGGAGGTATAATTACTGTAGTTAAATTACATTATGATTTTATAGTGTAAAAATTATTACAGGTTTTTGCATGTAGAAATTCCATGCAGAACTTACTTTAGTTATAGCTTAATTTCCTAATCAATGCCATTGGCAATTTCGGAAGTTTTTTTCTTTCAATTAAAAATGTAGAGAGTGCCTCTATGTCTTTAAAAACAAAGTGGCTATTTAATGCACCTTGCAGGTAACCAGCGCCGGAAGTATTGCCTGTACCAACCCTCATACCTATCATTCTCCGCACCATTATTAAATGCCGGTGACGCCAGCCAGCCATTAAATGGTCTATCTCAACAAGGCTATCCAGTATTTGATATGAGGTTTGAAATACCGGGAAATCTCTATAAAGCATTATAAATAATGCAGATCTTAACGCAGCAGCTGATAATAAAGTTTCGGGCTTTGGCTCCGTCATATGTTCATAATTTTTTTCAAAAAGCACCCTATCGAAATCTATTATTCTATCTTTTTCTTTCTCAGTTAATCCCTGCTCATATATTTTCCTGTACTCATCCCAAAAAATATGTACATCATTATTACCGGCGTTACCATTATATGGTTTCCAGTATACTTCTTCAAAAAAAGGCATTCGCTCCAGCCAGTTATTAACCAGGTGTAATAAATTAGTTTCTTTTTCTGACTGTTTAAGTTGTAACAAATCTTCTGGCTGTAATCCTCCTTCAGAAGCTTTACTATAATATTCCTTTTCGTAGCGGCTGTTCATATTTAGCCCCAGCTTACTTTCTACAATCCGGAACTGCAAACTTTGAAAACCGGAAGATGGTTTTAATAAATTTCTAAATTCAAGAAAATCTAATGGAGTCATAGTTTCAATAAGACTTACCTGCTGATTAAGAAGTGTAAGAATTTGAATTATCCTGTTAAGGCGATGGCGCACAAGATTAAGATCTTCAGAATTATCGTCAATCTTTTCCTTTTTAAAGACGCTCACAATATAATCAAGCTCAAAAATTATTTGCTTAAACCATAGCTCGTATGCCTGGTGCACAATAATAAAAAGCATTTCATCGTGGGCTGGTTCATTACCTTTTTTAAAACTTTCAGGATGTTGGGCATCTAAGATTTTATCTAATCCCAGGTAATCACTGTAGTACATGGATTTATTTTCCATAATCTTTAGAAGTTGATTATTGTTAATTGCTTATCGTGCCATGTAAACATAAGGAGCAGGGAAAGATAAATGGTAAATTGCCTGGCATAAAATCTTTGTGTTAATTTGTAAAGGTATGTAGAAACAGATTTTTAATTTCCTCTCGCCTTAAATACAAGTATGAACCCTAAATTTAAAAACCACCTGCTGTTTGCGGCATGCCTGATATTTTTTTACCGTTGTCCGGGGCAGCACACCACCCATAAAGCAAATTTTAGTCATCCTTTATGGAGTATGCAAAGCAATATATATGAGGTTAACCTCAGGCAATATACAGCAGAAGGAACATTTAAGGCATTTGAAAAGCATTTACCACGCCTTAGAAAAATGG
>JBDSAQ010000356.1:0-11238 GCA_039922095.1 Ginsengibacter sp.
ATCAAACTATTCCGCAGGTTAGCGGCATGTATGGGGGTGACAGATCAAGAAAACTTATCCTGGTGGATTATGGGTTTCGTTTACCCTCTGCGCTTGATAACCGTCCGCTAAATTTTAATGAGTTTGAGCATATGCTTAATCAAACTATTTATGTTAGCGCTACCCCGGGGGAATATGAATTGGAAAAATGCGGAGGTGTAGTTGTAGAACAGGTTGTTCGCCCTACAGGGTTGTTAGATCCACCAATAGAAATTCGTCCGTCAATAAATCAGATTGATGATCTGCTGGATGAAATTGATAAGAGAGTTACTAAGGGAGACCGGGTATTAGTTACAACTCTTACCAAGCGTATGGCTGAAGAAATGGATAAATATCTTCATCGTATAAACATAAAATCAAAATACATCCACAGTGAAGTTCACACATTGGACAGGATAGAAATTTTAAGACAGCTTCGCCTTGGTGAGATTGATGTATTAGTGGGAGTTAACCTTCTAAGAGAAGGCTTAGATTTGCCGGAAGTCTCGCTGGTAGCAATTTTGGATGCAGATAAAGAAGGATTTCTTCGCAATGAAAGGTCACTTACGCAGACAGCAGGCAGAGCCGCACGCAATATTGATGGGCTGGTAATTTTTTATGCGGATACTACTACAGAAAGCATGCAAAAAACGATTGATGAAACTACAAGGAGAAGAGAAAAACAAATCACTTATAATATCCAGCACAACATAACACCAACCACTATTACAAAATCTATTGAACAAATAATGGGACAAACTTCTGTGCTTGATATTAAAGGCTACAATGAAAAGTCCCCTTATGCCGTAGAAGAATTAGTAACAGTAGCTGCAGAAGACCAGGCAAGTTATAAAACAATCCCACAGGTAGAAAAAGCCATTACACAAACCAAAAGGCAAATGGAAAAAGCAGCCCGTGATCTTGATTTTATGGAAGCCGCAAGATTAAGAGATGAAATGTTCAGGATGCAAAAAGAATTGGAAGTATTGAAAAGGGAATGAATTACTAAAATAAGGTGACGCATGTTTTTAACAGGCGCCCGAATTTAAATGCCGCTTAGCCAGGGATTCTATTTTTTAGACTTTCGATTAATATGATTTATAACAAGTACACTTCCCCATATTATTGCGACTAAGCCTAATATTCCCACAATTCCGGCAGCCACATCTGCACCACTGCATGAAAGATTACATACAATGGCAGCAAGAAGCCCTAACAAACCTATAGCTACAATGATAGTAAGAATAATGGCTAAGGAATTATTGGCGTTTTCCTTGTCAGCATTAACTTTGGCTATTGCATATATCTTCAATTGCTTAACAAATTCTTTTTTTAAGATTCTTTTTTCCATACGGGTTAAAGAACTCTTATCTCTATAACTTAATGAAGCAAGTATTTCTTCAGCTTTTGCCGGATGTTTTTTAATAATGCTGGCAAACCCGGCAGATGACAGTGATGGTTTAATTGTATCCTGATTATTTACAATGGTGAGGATAATGATAAATGTACAGGCAGATAAAATAAAGTCGCAACTTTTTTGTCTTACGTATAACTGATGTTTTGAAAGTTGATTTAATTTTTTTGAAGGATATAAGATTGCCGCAATTAAACTAACCACTGCCGATACGCCTACTAACACAATTGGCATGCTAACATGTATTTGATACAATTTATTACCCGTATAACAGGCCATAAAGGCAAGTGCTATTTTAATAAATACCACCAGAAATCTTGCACTGGTTTTATTTTGTTTTGCCCATAAGGAGATTTTCTTCATATATATTCTTTGTACTAAAATAATTTTTTTATATCACAAACAGGAATCTCTTATGTAGCGGGCATGGCTTGCCTGAAATTTTATGAGGAGAAAGGAATAAAATTCTATTAAATATTTATATCAAAGTTTTTCCTGTGCGAAAACATGTGCCTTTGAACAAAGCGACATGCTCATTACTTTGATTTGTAACGTTTATAATATAGAGTCCTGTACTTCTGCCATTATGTATCTCTTTGGCTTCTGCAATCAGTATATCTCCCGGTTTCGAAGCCTTGTTGAAACTGATTGATACATCTAAAGCCATTGACAAATTATTCCGGTTGTTACAGGCAAAAGCAAATGCACTGTCAGCTAATGAAAAAATTATTCCCCCATGAATAACATTAAAGCCATTGATCATTTCTTCCCGCAACTCTATTTTTAGTTTACTATAGCCTTCCTTTATTTCAATAATCTGTATCTGCATCCATTGGCTGAAAAGATCACCCTCCATCATCTTTTTAACAACTTCATTTGCCAATTGGTCATTATCACTCATAGAATTTATTAAGCTATTCTAACTAAATCTCATTAATCCTAAGGCGGGTTTCACATACCTTTAAAAACAGGTAGTCTCTTTTCGAGGAAGGCCTGCACACCTTCTTTAAAATCAAAAGTGCTTCCTGCTTTTTGCTGCAGATCATCTTCTATATTCAGTTGTTGCTGCAGGTTATTTGAGAAAGAATTATTTAATGCCTGTTTGATAAAGGCAAGCGCTTTTGTGGGCAATGCCGCCAATGATTCTGCAATTTTTAATGATTCTTTTTCAAATTCCTCATCGGCAAAAACTTTATAGATCATTCCAATCTTTTCTGCTTCTGCTGAAGATACTTTATCACCAAGCATCATTAAGGCGCCTGCTTTTTGAAAGCCAATTAATCTTGGTAAAAAAAATGTTCCACCACTATCAGGTATTAGACCAATTTTACTAAAAGCCTGTATAAAAGAAGCTGATTCTTTTGCAATAACAATATCACAGCATAAGGCAATATTTGCCCCCGCACCTGCAGCAATTCCATTTACCGCGGCTATCACCGGTTTATCTAAATTCCTGATTTTAGTGATTATCGGATTGTAATGCTCTGATAAAATTTTATCCATTGCCGGCCCATTTGTATCAGCTATTTCTGTAATATCCTGCCCTGCACAAAAACCTTTCCCAGCCCCTGTTATATAAACACATCTTACAGAATTATCTGCATTTGCTTCATCTAACTTTTGTTGTAAGGCTAATGCCATTTTACGGTTAAAGGCATTGAATTTTTCAGGCCGGTTAAGTGTGATGAAGACAATATTATTTTTGATTTCGAAGAGTATCGACATATTAGAAGCTATAAATTGAAACGCCTATTTCTGTTATTTTAGAAAAATGTTTATCAGATGTAAATAAGGGAATTTTATAGGCTTTCGCTGTAGCAGCTATAATAGCGTCTGGAATTCTTAAAGAATATTTTAGCCTTAAGTTAATACACGCCTCTTTAATAAACTCTGTATAATTATAAATGATACAATTATTAATAAATTCCTGAATTAACTTTCCCTGTATTAAAGTGAATTTTTTAGCTGTTAAAAGTTCAAGTTCTGTTATAAATGAAATTGCTATCTTATTATCATCAAACAATTGAGCCAGAACCTGGTCGCCTTGCAGCATGTAAATAACAACATTTGTATCTGCTAATATTAATCCCATTCACTTCGCCATTTACGTTGAAGTTCAACCGGGTCTTCTTTAAAAGCACCTTTTAAAACTCCGCACAACTCGATAAAAGTTTTTTGTGAAGAAGACCTTTTGCGGAGCTTATTAAATTTTTTTTGAATCACTTCTTTCGAATCATTTTTTTTAATGACAACTGTCATAATTATCTTTTTTTAAAGATACAATTTTTAATGGCACTTAAAATAATCAAAGGGCTCTTTGCAAGCATTGCATTGATATAACGCTTTGCAGGCAGTAGAGCCAAACTGGCTTAATAATTTTGTATCTTTTGAATGGCACTGCGGGCATTCAATATCTGTTTCTGCTGTAAAAAGCATTTTGTTTATACGGTCAGATGGAGGACCATCAGACCGGGTTTGAGGGGGTGCAATTCCGTAAGATTTTAATTTATCTTTTCCTTCTTGTGTCATCCAGTCTGTTGTCCATGCCGGCGAAAGCTGCTCAGTGATCTTTATGTTTTTAATTCCCTTTTGCAAGAAAGCCATTCTTATGTCCATTGCAATTACATTCATGGCCGGGCAGCCGCTATAAGTAGGGGTAATAAAAATTTCAATCTTTTCTTCATTCTCCCTATCTGTTACCATCACATCTCTTACAATGCCAAGATCAATCACTGATAACACAGGTATCTCCGGATCAGAAATAGTTTCAAGTATCTGCCATATCTTTTGGGTTGATATTTTCTCTGATGTAATCATTTTCACATTTACCATTTACAGCCGGGGTAAGTTCTTTGTAAATATTGCATATCGTTTAAAATTTCCATAAGATGTGGCGTATGAATTCCATTTTTACCACCACTTTTTATATGGTTATTTTTTGGAAGGTGGACAGTGGCTTCATCAAAAACTTCTTTCACTTTACTGATCCAATAAGGTTTTAAAGATGTAACATCAACTCCAATGTTATCAGCACATTCTATTTCATAATCAGACGGTATAAACATTTCGTTTACATATTCCCATAATTCATTTAATGCTGCTTGCAAACGGTTATGACTTTCCTTAGTTCCATCCCCGAGACGAATAACCCATTCACTGCTCCATCTTACATGATAGGTAACTTCTTTTAAGGATTTTTCTGAAATAGCTGATAATTGCTTATCAGTAGAATGGACAAGTTTTTCATATAATAAATACTGATAGGTACTGAAAAAAAATAATTTCAAGAGTGTTTTTGCCCAATCTCCGTTTGGAAGTTCTGTTAATAATATATTTTTAAATTCTTCAATATTCCTTAAGTAAGCAAGTGAATCTTCTGAAGCCAACGTATCCGCATCCCCCAAAGGAGTGAAGGAATTTTTTATTAACGCAGCATATTGATAAAAATTTCTTGATTGCCCTATTAAATCCAATGCGATATTGGTTAAAGCTATATCCTGTTCTAACATGGGCCCATGGCCTGTCCACTCACTTAAGCGATGTCCCATTATTAACGAGTTATCTGCCAGATGAAGTATAAAAGCCTCTTTAAATCTATCAGAAGGATTGATTTTTAAAGAACTTCCATTTACTAATGCTTCGTTCATATAGGGCTTTGAGTTCCCCTTGGGAGGGTTAGAGTTTTCTACATATGCTTTAATTCGTCGGGTAACTTATAAAAAGTAGGATGCCTGTAAACTTTATCATTGGCAGGCTCATACATACTGCCTGCTTCATCAGGGTTGGAAGCATGAATATTTTCTGATTTAATTACCCAAATGCTTACACCCTCCATTCTCCTGGTGTAAACATCTCTTGCATTTTCAATAGCCATTTGTGCGTCTGTTGCATGAAGACTTCCTACATGCTTATGATCAAGCCCTTGCTTACTTCTTATAAAAACTTCCCATAAAGCCCCCTCCAAGCCTTCCCCTAAAAGGGAGACTTCAGAGGCATTTACTTTATTTGTTGCTTCAATCATTGTCAGTTATAAGCGATTTAAACTTCTCCTTTTTGCATATGCCATTGCAGCTTCTCTTACCCATTCTCCATTTTTATGTGCAGCAACCCTGGCAGATAATCGTTGTTTGTTGCATGGACCATTTCCATTTACAACCTTCCAAAACTCATCCCAGTTTATTTCCCCAAAATCGTAATGCTTTTTTTCATTATTCCATTTTAAATCAGCATCAGGAATAGTAAGGCCTAAAATTTTTGCCTGGTCAGTGCATATATCAACAAACTTTTGACGGAGCTCATCATTTGTAAATCTTTTTATTTTCCACTTAATACTCTGGGTTGTATGTGGTGAGTTATCATCATTTGGCCCAAACATCATAAGGCTTGGCCACCACCAGCGATTAAGGGCATCCTGCGCCATGGCCTTTTGTTCTTCACTTCCATTACAAAGGGTAAGCAAGATTTCAAAACCCTGGCGCTGATGAAAACTTTCTTCTTTACAAACTCTTATCATAGCCCTTGCATATGGGCCATACGAAGTTCTGCATAATGGAACCTGGTTCATTATTGCAGCGCCATCTACGAGCCATCCAATAGCACCAATATCTGCCCATGTTAAGGTGGGATAATTAAATATGGAAGAATATTTTGCTTTTCCGGAGAGCAATTGCTCTATCATTTCATCACGGCTTATCCCCATGGTTTCTGCCGCAGCATATAAATATAAACCATGCCCTGCTTCATCCTGCACCTTAGCTAAGAGAGCTGCTTTACGTCTTAGGGTTGGGGCTCGTGTTATCCATTCCCCTTCCGGTAACATACCAACTATTTCACTATGTGCATGTTGACTTATCTGCCTTATAAGTGTTTTTCTATATGTTTCCGGCATCCAGTCTTTCGGCTCAATTTTTATTTCTTTACTTACCTTCTCTTCAAAAATATATTCCAAATCCTGTATGGACATAGGTTTAATTATTTACTCAAAGGTAATTTTTTACTTTCAAACCAAAGGTTTATTAGAATTAGATGAGCCTTTGAGATTTTGTTATTGACAGCTTAATTTATACAAGATTTATAATTATATAGTGACTACTGTTGTAACATTTTTAAGAATTCTTCTTCATCAAGAATTTTAATTGTTTTGATTTTTTTCGCTTTATCAAGTTTGCTGCCGGCATCTTTACCCACGATAAGAAAATTGAGTTTAGCATTAACGCTTCCTGATAATTCACCCCCTTCTTTTTCTACCATAGCTTCTGCCTCGCTGCGTTTTAAGGTTGGTAAGGTTCCGGTAAATAGAAATGTTTGTCCACTAAGACTACCATGTATAATTTCTTTTTTTGTGCCTTTCATATTTACTCCTAAACTCTCCAGGGTTTTAAGCATGTGGATATTATCATCATTATGAAAAAAATAATAAATACTCTCTGCTACTTTTATACCCACATCCTGTAAGTTTCGCAAATCTTCAATAGTGAATTTTTCAAAATCAAACAGATACTGTACTGCATTTGCAAGTGCTTTGGCTGTTGTTTCACCTACATACCTTATCCCTAATCCAAAGATCAGCCTGTTCAATGGCTGCAACTTTGATTTTTCAATAGCTGATGTAAGGTTATCAATTGATTTTTTCCCAAAACCTTCAAGAAGAGCTATTGCTTCAAGATTAAGAGTATAAATACCAGGAACATTTTTAAGCAACCCCATATCAAAGAACTTCCTGACATTGGCTTCACCAAAGCTTTTTATATCCATTGCATCTTTACTAACAAAATGAATTATGCGTTCTACAGCCTGCGCTTCACAATTTATATTAACACAGCGCCAAACTGCTTCTCCTTCCGGTTTTACAAGCTTGTCTTTACATACAGGACAATTTTTTGGGAAAATGATCCTGGTTTCTTTTCCATTTCTTAATTCAATCAATGGTCTTACAATATAAGGAATTACATCCCCGGCTCTTTCTACTAAAACGGTATCTCCTATATAAAGATCTTTTTCTTTTACAACGTCCTCATTAAAAAGCGAAACCGAAGTAACAGTTACCCCGGCAATTAATACCGGTTCAATTTTGGCAACTGGTGTTATAGAACCGGTTCTGCCCACCTGAAACTCGACCTTTATTAGCTTACTGGTTGCCTGTTTTGCTTTAAATTTATAAGCCATGGCCCATCTCGGATGATGGGTAGTGTTGCCCATTCTTTGCTGAAGCTCTATATTATTAACTTTAATAACCATTCCATCAATTTCATAAGGAAGAGCCTCTCTTTCTTTCTCAAATTCATTACAAAATTCAATTACATCATCAATGCCGGTTATTACTTTGTACTGCTTTGCAGGAGTTTTAAAACCAAGGCCCCACAACATTTCGAGCGTATCGGAATGTGTTATAGGCCGGGGCTTGCCATTTACAGTATTATTGTTTTGAGAGATTGAAAAGTAACTGGCATGATACAAAATGGCTTCAAGATTTCTTTTTCTTACAACAGCCGGATCTTTTATATGCAGGGATCCGGAAGCCGCATTCCTTGGGTTTGCTAAAGGTGGCAAATTTTGTTCTGCAAGCATATCATTATACTTTTTAAAACTGCCTTTTGTCATTAGCACTTCGCCGCGGATTTCTATTTTATTAATACCATAATCACTGAATTTTGCTGAGAGGGGCAATGACCTGAGTTGTTTAATATTTACAGTAACATCATCACCTTCAACGCCATTACCACGGGTTGTTCCCCTTACCAGCAGATCATTTTCATAAATTAATGAAATGCTTGCCCCGTCAAATTTTGGCTCAACACTATACTCAATTGCTGTAGTATTAATCAGTCCACGGCCTCTTTTGTCCCAATCAATAAGATCCTGGGCATTGTAACTGTTTTCCAAACTCAACATAGGTACAAGATGCAAAACCGTTACAAATTCTGTATTTAAACTATTACCCACTCTTTGTGTCGGTGAGTCTGGTATTATTAATTCAGGATGTTTAGATTCAATTTTCTCCAGAGATTTATATAAAGTATCATATTCAAAATCGCTGATAAGAGGATCGTTTAAAACATAATAGCGATACTCATGAAACCGCAACAAATGGCGTAAAGTATTCAACCTGGTGAGCAGGTACTTTTCGTCATCTGCATTTTTTAAAAAGAATATTGTGTCAGACTGTAACAGGCTGACTTCTTCTTTACTGAACATGATAACTTTTTACAGCGTAAAAATAAATTACAGTGCTTATAATTAAAAGATTAATAGATTCCTATACTGGTTGTTGAAAGAAACAGTGAACTTTTGTAACATCACTAAGTACTATTTGAATAAGCAGGATAGTGCAGGAAAAAATCACATGATCTTTAAAGCCTTTGCAAAAGTTGTAACTACAAAGGGAAGTGAAAGCCAAAACCACGGTCGTAAAGATGGAAGAGCGAGCATTATTATGATAATCACTGCAGAAACAAAAAAATAAAGCCACCATTTTGTTGTAGATGTATCAGTACTCATAACTCTTTCATTTTGGGCAAAGATAATTGTAAAAAACATTGAGTCCATAGTATTTTCTTCTTAATAAAATTAAGTATGAAAATTTGAACTAAAAACCTGGCGTAAAATTATATATCAAAATCGTATATGATTATCACATTGTTATAAGCACAAGTTATAAATACTTACATAATTACTTGGTAAATTAATTACATTACTACACCTTTGCACTCCATTTAAAAAAGCTATCGGGATAGCGACAGCGTCATATAAACAAATATAAAGATGAGTAAACTTCATTTCACCACTAAACATGCGAACGAGGCTACCGTGCAACGTAATTGGTACGTTGTTGACGCTACTAATCAAACCGTTGGTCGTATGTGCGCTAAAATAGCGTCAGTTCTACGTGGTAAGAACAAAGCATATTACACACCTCACGTTGATTGCGGAGATTTTGTAATAGTAACCAATTGCGAAAAAATAAAATTTACCGGCAATAAGTTAGACGACAAGCTTTACATTACTTACAGTGGTTACCCTGGGGGTCAAAAGGAAGAAACTGCAAAAGAACTTTTAAGACGTCGCCCCGAAGCTATAATAGAAAGAGCTGTAAAAGGAATGTTACCTAAAAACCGGCTTGGCAGAAAATTGTATAAAAAATTATTTGTGTATACAGGGATCGAACATCCTCATACCGCACAAAAACCCTTAGAATTAAAATTCTGAAAACCTTATTCACTCTTTTAATTTTTCTTCCGGAAGATTTGAAAAAAGTCAAAATGAAATAATGGAAAAACAAAAAAATGCAGTAGGCCGCCGTAAAGAAGCCGTTACACGTATCTTTCTTACCAAAGGCGAAGGTGCAATAACAATTAATGGAAAAAATTACAAAGATTATTTTCCTTTAGTGTACCTGCAAAACCAGGTAGAAGCTCCATTCAAAACACTTGAAGCTGCTGATAAATTTAATGTTGTTGTTAATGCTACCGGTGGCGGTGTAAAAGGGCAGGCTGAGGCTGTTAAACTCGGCATAGCAAGAGCACTATTGCAGGTAAACCCCGAATATCGGCCGGCTTTAAAGGCTGCTGGTTTATTAAAACGTGATCCACGTGCAGTTGAACGTAAAAAGCCAGGTAAGAAAAAGGCAAGAAAGAGCTTCCAGTTTTCAAAAAGATAGTCAGAATATATTTCCAATACTATCATTCGAGTACTATTATTTGGATAATAGATAATAAGATTAAAATAAATTATACATGGAACAAGACACTTCTTTACAACAGCAACTTTTAGAAGCAGGTGTACACTTTGGTCATTTAAAAAAGAAGTGGAACCCAAAAATGTTACCTTTCATTTTTGCTGAAAAAAAAGGTATTCATATCATTGACCTTAATAAAACTGTTGAGGGTCTGCAGGAGGCTGCTGCTGCATTAAAGTCCATTGCTAAAAGTGGTAAAAAAATAATGTTTGTCGCTACTAAAAAACAAGCAAAAGAAATTGTTACCGAATGTGCAAAGAGGGTAAACATGCCCTATGTTACCGAACGCTGGTTAGGGGGAATGCTAACTAATTTCAACACTGTGCGTAAAAGTGTAAAAAAAATGCAGAGTATTGAAAAAATGCTTAATGACGGAACTTTAGATAGCATTACCAAAAAGGAACGCTTAACACTGGCCAGAGATAAAGATAAAATGGAAAAGGTATTAGGTGGTATAGCCCAGATAAGCCGGGTGCCAGCCGCTTTATTTCTTGTAGATATCGGGCATGAACACATTGCTTTAGCTGAAGCCAGACGTTTAAACATTACAACGTTTGGAATGGTGGATACAAACTGTGATCCTAACAAAGTAGAATTTTCTATTCCGGCAAATGATGATGCTACAAAATCTATTGCCATTGTTACAAACTATATAGTTGCTGCTATTGCAGAGGGTTTGGCAGAAAGGCAGGCACAGAAAGATGACGATGTGGAAGAGTCTGATGATTCGGAAAACAGGGGAATTAAATTTGAAGTAGGCAGCGAAGAAGAAAGAGAACGTCGCAGAAAAAGCGGCGGTCCAGAAGGTTCACCTTCTGGTGGTAAGGGCAGAGGACCGGCAGGTCCGCAAAAGCGGCGGATAGCAGGCCCTGGAGCAGGAGGTAACAGACCTGGAGGACCGGGAGGAAGAAGATAATGAAGATTATTGAAGCAGCATAATCACTATAAGTCACTATAAGTATTGTATCACAGAACTTCAAAATTAAAATCTTACTTAGTACATTTTAAAATAGTACATAATAATGAGCACTATAACAATAACTGCAGCAGATATAAATAAATTACGTCAGCA
>JBDSAQ010000357.1:0-5515 GCA_039922095.1 Ginsengibacter sp.
TAACAGGTGGCTTAACCGGTACTACAGCTACTTTATCTGGTAATACAATAATTGGAGGAACATTAGATATTTCGGAGAATCTTACAGCAGCCGGTACTTCAAATACTTTGGGGACTATAACAAGTGGTACATGGAATGCAGGTGCTATTACTTCAAGCGCGGCAATAACAGGTGCTGCCATTATTAAGTCCGGTGGTACCTCATCCCAATTCTTAAAAGCAGATGGTAGTGTAGATGCCAATACATATATAACGGGTGGCATGGCAGGTACTTATTTGCCATTAGCCGGAGGTACCTTATCTGGAAATATAAATACCAATTCCCAGACTCTTTCTTATGATGGTACAATAAGCGGTTTGAAGATGGTAAATGAAGGGGGAATGACTGTCTATGGAGTAAGAAACTCTTCAATTTCGACTACGCCGGACTTAAATTTTCAGTTAGATAAGGCTGGAGGCTTTGTAGTTAAGGGGGTTCTGGGCACTGGTACAATACCAGCAAGCGGATCTGGTGAACGTATGATGTGGCATTCTTATAAAGGTTCTTTCAGAGCAGGCGGTGTAGGTGTTGGCGTTACTAGTTGGGACGAGGCCAATAATGGTTTTTACTCTGTTGCTTTTGGCTACAATACAGTAGCATCCGGTAATTATACCACATCAATTGGTTACGCAAACAGCGCATTGCAGGCTTATGGTATTGCAATGGGCTATACCTGTAATTCGAATGGTACAGCAGCTGTAGCAATAGGTTACAGGTGTACTGCAAATGCAGATTATTCTGTGGCTCTGGGCCATAGAGCTTCTGCAGCCGGATTTAGTGGGACGATGACCATGAGTGATCAGTCTAATACAGACAGTTTGCGAGCTTCACTTATTAACCAGTTTAATGCAAGATATGCAAATGGATATAGATTATATACAAATGCCACTAAAACAATAGGTGTTAGTGTGGCTCCCGGAGGAAATGCATGGGCTGCAATTTCAGATTCCACAAAAAAGGAAAATTACAAAAAGCCAGACCATGAATATTTTTTGAGCCAGCTTGGCAAATTTCGTATAGGTTCATGGAACTATAAAGTTCAGGATAAATCTGTTCGTCATTATGGTCCGATGGCACAGGAAATTTTTTCAGCGTTCGGTAAAGACGGCATTGGTATAATAGGTAATGATACTACGTTGGCAACAGCCGATATGGATGGAGTTATCATGATCATGCTGCAAGGCCTGGAAAAACGTTCCGCAGAACAGTTAACGCTTAACAAGCAACTGACAGCAGAAATGGCTAAACTCAAAGTAGAAAATTCTTTACTTCAGGAAAAGCTGGTTAAAGTTACGGATGTAAGAAAACTACAGGAAACTATCAAAACGCAAACTACAGTAATTGATCAGCAATCCGTAAAGCTTACAGAGTTAGCTTCTGACGCTACGGAGCTAAGGGAGATCAAACAGCGGCTAATCTCATTGGAAAAGATGAGTGCCAGTGCGCAATAATACTTCAGTCTTCTTATCAGGATCCAGGCATGCACCATACTTCATTAAGATGAACAGCTAATCGTTGTAATAACATGAATGAACTTATTCGGGGTAATAGTTTAGTCATTTGAATTGCTCCTCTATAACAGGCGTAGTCTCAGGCATACAAGTGTGATGCGGCAGGTAAATCAAGTGAGGTAATGTAGAATTTGTTTAAAGACTTTTTGTTCTTTCGGCATCGCCGGGAGTGTAAAATAAACTGTGTCAGATAGTTTGTAACTGCCATTGCATTATTGATTTATCTTTATCAGCTAATCACAATTTATCAGGTAGATATAACGGACCCAATTCTAAAAACCCAAGAAAAGTTGGCTCAATTAAAATCTCTACGCTTTGGTCTGCAAGAGTTTTGTTTTTACAGCTTCCTGTTTGGACAACATTTTGGTGGAACAAAACAATGCTCACAGATTGGAATTGGTTGCAATGGGCTGCGGTAATAATGGTTACACTTTTATTCACTTATATCGCCATTTGGTTATTTTTCAATATCAGGTACGAAAACAAAAATAAAAAATGGTTTAAGCTCATTTTTAACGGAAAGGAATGGACACCATTAATGAAGTCAATGGAATTGTTACAGCAGGTAGAAGAGTATAAACCATGAAATGCTAAGAAAACTTGGATAAGTAAAGCCAGCAAGAACCAGCACTTAATAAAGTATTCTGCCTAACCTTGAACGAATTGGTATAGAAAATCCATTTATTAATTATTAAAAGCAAAAAAATGAAGACTTACAAAGTTGTGCCCTATGTTGCGAACATTACGGTACAGTGGAATTAGTTTAGTTTAACTGGGCGAAAACACCTAACCGCTAACATCATTTGGCGATATGGCTTATCAGAGATGCTATCTGAAATACTCTGGTTGCCAGCAATGCAATTTATTTGGTTTATTAAAAATAGGAGTTGCGACCTGTTAAGAAACTATTTAAATTTGCAAAGATCAGTGGAGCATAAAAAGTATGCGACACTGAAAAGACAAACGAACAAATTATCTCAAAAAATTTTATGCCAAATAACAGCGTTTCTTTACACAGAGTTCTAAAAGCCCCTCCTGAAAAGGTTTATCGTGCATTTACTGAGGCTAATGCACTTGCATCATGGCTACCTCCGTATGGCTTCCTTTGTACAGTGCATGAAATGAATTTGCAGGTAGGTGGCACTTTTAAGATGTCATTTCATAATTTTTCCACCGGCAATGGCCACTCATTTGGAGGAACATATGTAGAGATTAAACCCAATGAGTTTTTAAAGTACACTGATAAATTTGATGACCCTAACCTTCCGGGTGAAATGCCTACCTCTATTTGGCTAAAAAAGGTTTCGGTTGGTACTGAAATAAAAATTTTGCAGGAAAATATTCCTTCTATGATACCTGCAGAAATGTGTTATTTAGGCTGGCAAGAGTCTTTAGATAAGTTGACTAAGTTAGTGGAGCCAGAAATTCCAGATATGTAATTTATACTTTTCGTCCGTGGTTGTTCCACCTGATTGCACAAGCCAGTCACCGGTCTTGGCGAAAGTATGCGGCCGAGCCTTTGCCTGGCGTACTTGTGCAAATAAAGACTAATATAACTTAATCAACCAATCCTTAATTCCACAGAAATCCTGTGTACAAATTATTTTCTTTCATGTGGCAAAAACTATCCAAATTAAAGCATGACATAATATCTTAATCTTAAAGATAAAACAAGATTGGCTTTATAGTTGAGCTTTATAGTATCAAAAAATATTTATAATATGTCTAACGAAAAAGCAATATTAGCTGGCGGTTGTTTCTGGGGTGTGGAAGAACTTGTAAGAGATCTTAAGGGTGTTAAATCAACGAGAGTTGGCTATAGTGGCGGGGATGTAAAAAATGCAACGTACCGTAATCATGGTACACATGCAGAAGCATTAGCCATCACTTTCGATCCGGAACAGTTATCCTACCGCAAACTGCTGGAATTTTTCTTCCAGATTCACAATCCCACAACAAAGAACAGGCAGGGAAATGATGCAGGCACCTCCTACAGGTCAGCCATATTTTATCTCAGCGAAGAACAAAAGAAAACAGCACAGGAATTAATAAATGAAATGGATGCAACTGGTATATGGCCTGGGCCAATTGTAACAGAAGTTGTACCTGCGTCTGACTTTTGGGATGCTGAAGAAGAACACCAGAATTACCTGCAGAAACATAAACATGGCTATACCTGTCATTTTGTAAGACCCGACTGGCAATTGCCTTCATTAAAAAATGCTTAGATTTTATACAAAGGCCCGGCGTAGAATGTTTAGCTGTGTTGCGTGGTCTCAAGATTACATGAAGCGCCAATCTCAGATTTGCATAAAAGCGACCTTCAACATCCATGCAAGTAAGTTTTAAATTCGCTTACGATTCTTAAAAAATGAACAATATAAGTCTCTATCATTTATTACATGAATGTATTAATTACTGTAACTGCTTAACTTTAGATATCCATTTTATATTATCATTCAAAAAAATGTGCCATGAAAAAAATCTTCTTATTGCTGATGTTGCCTCTATTATGCAGTAGTTTTTTATTTATTAGTTATAAAGAGATTACCCAGGCCGAACGAAAGTTTGCTATTGATCATCTAAATAAAACACGTACAGATTTAATGGATGCAGTAAAAGGTTTATCTGAAGCGCAGCTAAACTTTAAAGCTGATACTAACCGCTGGTCAGTTCTTGAGTGTGTTAAGCATATTACTTTGGCGTCGCCTGGAATTCTCGGTTTGATGGAGGGAACTTTAAAAATACCCAACGACAGTAGTTTAAAAGCAAGTTTTTCTGATGAACAATTTATTATGATGATTGAAAACAGATCGCAAAAAGCCCAGGCCCCTGAACCGTTTAAACCTATGCATTCAAGTTTTAAAAATTTAGAAGAAACGCTGAAGGCCTTTAATGAAGGAAGAGATAATTTGATTACTTATGTAAATACTACCAACGATGATTTGCGCAACCATATAGCAAAATTGCCTTTTGGCAATGCCGATGCTTACCAGGTAATACTTTTAATTTCAGCGCATACTAACAGGCATACTCAACAGATTAATGAAGTAAAAGCTGATCCGAATTTTCCAAAGCAGTAACAATGCTTTTTTCCCCGTTGTTTATTCCAAGCCCGGTGTTCTATCGTAGAAAACCTGGCTTATAATCGGTGGACATTTTTGGATTATAATTTAACTATTCAAGTTGTGTTCTCTTTATTTCATGCCAAATAATTATTTAAGCGCTTTATCATTCCGGAAAAAAGAGCAGGATATCCCCCTTTGGCATTTGTATCGCAGGTACAATAAATATGTTTACCACTGATATCCTGCTGTTGTGTTTTAATGTTCAAACGCTCGTGCGGACAACCGCCTTGTCCACACAACCTGGACCATATGCATTCTTTAGTAGCCGACTTACCAATTGCCTCTTCTGCTGTAAATTGATTGAATGTTGCTGAATTAAATATTTCACTTATTTGTGTTTCCGCGGCATTGCCAAAAATATATTTATTTTTAAATGGCCTTGTGCATGGCGATACTGAACCATCAGGGTCTATACCGGCTATCTCAATACACTTGCCTGCACTGTAACAAGAATTGGTTCCCAAGCCTGCAAGATTATGTATAAAATCTTCTATAAACCGTATGGTAATATCATCATTGTTATCCGATAGCCATAACTCAAATATTCGCAGCATAAATGAAGAATAATGTTCTGTTGTAACATTATAAAGAGAGCTTAAGCCTGAAACATCTTTAGGAGTTAGTGAAGGATGCACATCATAATATTTTATGCCAAGGGATTTAAAATGCTTATATATCTTTTCGGCATTATCAATGTCGCAGGCAACTTCATCAGTAAATACCACAATTACTCCAAATTGAACCCTATATTTTTTAAGTAGGTTCAGGCCATTTAGTGCTGCATCATAAGTACCGGAGTTTTTAATGAATACCCGGTTAAGATCATGGAGATTTTTA
>JBDSAQ010000358.1:0-4810 GCA_039922095.1 Ginsengibacter sp.
TTGGCATTAACGAAAAGAGGCTACACTATTAATGAGATAAATGAAAATTATAATAAAAGCTTTAAGAAAGCGATTCTTTCAGATAAAAATTTAAACAGGGGTGTATATATGAGTTTTAATGAATTTAAAAGCAACTCTCCATCTTATACAAGCTTTGAGGTAAAAAAAACTACGTTAGCAGATGATATTTATTTAATAGACGGTAAAGACACCATTCCAACACAAAAAGCATGGGGTTATTGCGATGGAAAAAAGAGTTACATAAAAATGGGTGGGAATCTATTTGAACTAAATAAACAGGATAATAGTTTTTCATTCATAGGAAATAAAGGTTTAACCCATAACTATAGTAATCCCCGATATAATTATAATGATAACTACTCACCCGGTGTAAATTTAGGAGCTGCTGGTTTAAGCCAATTACTATTTTCTACAAACAAATTTAAAATTCATTTATTTCCAATGAAACTTGACATGGAAACAGGTGAAGTATATTAACCCCTTTCGTAAAAACCTCAAATCAAATATATAATAGTAAAGCTAATGAAGTAGCAATCTGCTTGTCGCTGATCAATGATTTGTCTATACTCAATTTTGCAAGTTAATGATGCAATCATTTAGCCGCTGCAAATGGAGAAACCTGGCGAGTTCCTGGCAGATATGCGGAGAACATTGATGACTTTCAATTTTGCTGCTGTATTAATAAATCATAATTTACTTCCTTAATACATCTGTATCACTATTTTAAAAAATTTTATGAATAATACATTTGCAATAGCCTTTCTTAAAGAAATAGAAAGTGAAGCTGCCGCAACAAAGAAATGCCTTGAGCGTATACCTGAAACATTATTTGAATACAAACCGCATGAAAAAAGCATGAAATTGGGCTATCTCGCTTTGCTGGTAGCAGAAATACCATTATGGGTAAAATATATGGTAGAAACAGGGGAAATAGATTTTGTCACTTTCCCCCACTTTAACCCAAAAACAACGCAGGAATTGGTTAGCCATCTGGAAGAAAATCTGAACGGTGCAAAAGTGGCTTTACAAAATGTGACCGATGATGAATTACAGAAGCCGTTTACATTAAAGGCAAATGGCCAGGTTATGTATACAGCACCTAAAATAAAAGATATCGGTACCACTATAAATCATTGGGTACATCATCGTGGTCAGCTAACTGTTTATATGCGCTTAAATGATATTCCTGTTCCATCTATCTATGGCCCTTCGGCAGATGATAAAAGTTTCTGAAAAAAAAGATTCTGTCGACCTCCTTTTTCTATTCTCGTTGTAAATGAGGATGAGTTAGGGAGCAATAGGTAAAGATGTACAATTCTTGGTTTCTGCCTTAGGCTACAGAGCAGACCCCGGTCCTTTCAAATTATTACTTTCTGATTACTGAATCGGGGAAAAATATAGGTTTAGGCCTCATCATTAAAACAGTATTTTTAGGATCGACATTGCTGATCTTAATTACATTGGATTCGTTTTTAAGAACACCGTCAAAACTGGGCACATCTTTTTTGCAGCTTGCAAATAATAAAATGCTGATGCCAATGGCTAAGATTGATTTTGCATAATAATTTTTCATTTCTTTAGTTTTTAGTTTTTTATGCCTACTCTGTTTAAAGGTTTTCGGCTTATCCCTTTTCTTTAAATTCTTAATATTGGATGCAAGAAATGAGATGTTTAAATCAATAAGATTGACAAAAATCAAAATGAACAGAAAGGGAAAAGAATTTGATAAAACTCAAAATACTATGGGTTAGAAACCCCATATGTCAATAAGGATTATTATCTTCTGTATAATCAATCGTGGGTTTACAGCAATGAATGTAAGATAAAATAATCCTCTTTAGATGCACATCGTGTCCTGCTTTTCTTAAGCTTTGGAGGAAGGGCACGACTTGGCTTCATTCGACAGCTTCGTTTTAATAAAAAAATAGTTAATAGTTAAAAAGCCCGAACAGCCCGAACACTGAATGCATCACTTTTGAAGTTGTAGTCCTGAAAGCCATCGCCGAAATGCTGGTGCCATGCACTGTGGTCATTTTGCTCGCTGGAACTCCAATAGATGGTATATATAAAACCACCAACCACTGATTTTTGAAGGTACAATAAATTCAACTCGTATTTTGAAGGTAAATACCAATCGCCGTAGGTGACACCACCTGCAGTGATAGAATACTCGTTGCAAACAGTTGCTGCAAAAGCATTGCCGTCAACCGGTCCCTGGTTAGCAATAATGATGGGGGTGTTTTTTAAACCAGCACCAATGCCGTCCGCTCTGCCGCGGGTATTAGAATATGTACCTCCATACCATCTTATGCCGTTACCACCGTTCGCATCAGCAGTTGCTGCAATTAAACCATGTTTTCCATTATCGTATACATAAAATACAATACCGCCTCCGTAACTCTCCCCGATATAATGTACCCCAGCTCCAATAGCAGAGGGAGTTACCCATGAAGCATTTCCGTTTGCATCGCTTCGGAGCAGATTGCCATTATTTGCCCCGTTGGTTAACTGAATGGTTTTGGCTTTAAGGTTGCCCCGGGTTTCAATATTATTACTTACCAAAAGGCTATCTCTTATGATCGCAGTTCCAACAACATCCAATTTTGCCAAAGGATTTGAAGAACCTATTCCAACTCTTTTAGAATTATCAATAACAGGAATATTTAAAAGCCCTGCAGCACACATTAAAATAGAACTGTTTGGGTTCGCCGCATTTGTACTTCTCATGATCCTTAAATAAATTGTGCCGGAAGGCGTTAAGGAAGACAAGCTCATTATCCCAATTGCATCAACACCCGGGTATGCATAACATGCTATTTCACTAAAAGTTAATGTTGCAGTACACAAAGCAGGGCGGTAAGCTACAAGGTAGTGGGCCTGTGTGGCTTTAACGGAAATTTGAAGCTTTCCCGAAGACGGAACAATTAATTTATACCATACATCTCTGATATTAGATAATCCGGTGGCAATGCAGGAAGGATTAGGTGTTGCACCTGTGAGAGTGGCAGCACTCCAGCTATAAACGGTAGTGGGTGTACAATTCTGTCCCAGTATGTCTCCCGGATTTACAGGTATATTAATAGCGCCGCAGGCATCATCATTTGCAGGTTGGGCAAATAAATTTGCGGTAAAAAATAATATACAGGAGAAGAAGAAAAATACAAATTTCATTTAATAAATTTTTAGTAATCAAATATAATTTTTAATTATTAGTTAGCGGCTTCCCGAAATTCGGTTTTACTCCCCTATGCTTCCTGGGTATCATTAAATAAAAAGAATATTGCTCTCTGTGTTTGTAACTGTTACAACCTCAGGCTGCGATGGAAAAGATTAGGCTATCAAATAATGGGAATTAAGAGTATAACAAACCGGGATTCTCAAACAGTTAATCCTTAGCAAGGTCTCCACTCTGAGCCAACGGAGAGCAGGGCCTGGCAGGCTTCTAAGGATTTATATTCTGCTTACCTTCCTAACTCATTGATAAAATAGCTTCCCTGTTCCCCTGACGTATAATGGTACTACAAATTGATTTATTACAGGATCTGATATTTTTAGGTGACTCCTGGCAGGGCCTCTACTTGAAGCCAGGCAGAGCAGGACTCATCATAAGAATGTTTATAATATCCAGGCGTTGGTACTATTTATAATAATGATTTTTATGAATGATTTATTAATTTGCCAATGATTATTATTCTGTTTTACCTTCTTAACTTTTAAACTATTTTTTATGCCTCAAAAATCAAAGTACGAATTTGTTAAGCAACCTGCAAATGTATTAACCTACCAATTAGGGCTTGACTTAGGTTTGTATAACACAAAAACTTCTGAGATTCATATTTTAAATCCTGTTGCTGCTTCAATATGGAGCCAGTTGATATCTGGAAGAAAACCGGAGGAAATTGCTGATTCCATAAGTGTTTCATTCAGTGAGCCCTCTGCCGACCCTAAGGAAGTTATAAGAGATGTAGAAAACATTATCAGGTTTTTTAGTGGAAAAAAATTAGTGGAAAAAGCGCCACGTACAAAAAAGGAGACAATAGCAATTGTTTCAGAATATTCAATGAGCCAGTTGCCCATAAGTTATTTTCGCCCCCAGGTTAAAACTTATTCTAAAAATGAACTCGATGAATTAAACAGAAATTATTCTTCTACCGCTGTCTTTTGTGACTTGATAGCATTTAATCTAAATAATGAAAGCTTGTAAATGAATAATATTGAACATGCAGATATTGAATTATATTCTTTATTAAAAGCCAGGTTAAACAAACTTAGAGAAGTTGCCCCAGGTACCACTGACAGAAAAAAGAATCTCAGAAGACTTTTATACAAAATAGACCACGCTGATGCTGAAAAAAGTTTTAAAAGCTATAATAAGTTTATAAACCCGGGGAACAAATCGCTTTTATTCTCTAAAAAATATCCATCCACTTTTTTAATAAAACCCGCAGGCGATGCATGTAATATGCGTTGCACCTATTGCTACGAGGTTGACAGGCTGATGAATAATCATCAAAAAATAATGCCGGTTGCCACGGTAGAAAAAATAATTAATGACTTACTTACAAACGGAAACCAGGTTGATATATTTTTTCATGGAGGTGAACCATTGCTTGCAGGAAAAATATTTTTTCAGCATGCTGTTAATGTTATAAGGCAGCATCCAAATGGGAAAAATATTGTGGTGGGAGTGCAAACTAATGGAACGCTGATAGATGATGAATGGGCATGTCTTTTTGCTGAGAATAATTTTCAAGTAGGGATAAGTCTTGATGGCGATAAAAATCTCAAT
>JBDSAQ010000359.1:0-3806 GCA_039922095.1 Ginsengibacter sp.
TGCAGCACTTGGGTGGCGGTTGCTGATGAATGAACATGTTGTGCTCGAAAAAAACGGCGGGCAAATAGCATTGCTTGGCGTTGAGAACTGGAGCAACAAAGCAAGATTTCCAAAACATGGCAGATTAGATAAAGCATATGCCGGTGCAGAAAAATATCCATTTAAAATATTGATGAGCCATGATCCCAGCCATTGGGATGCACAGGTAATATCTCATTATCCTGATATTGATTTGACGATAAGCGGACATACACATGGTATGCAATTCGGCATAGAGATCCCGGGCTTTAAATGGAGCCCTGTACAATATATCTATAAGCAATGGGCTGGCTTGTATGAAGAGGCTAAACAAAAATTATATGTTAACCGTGGCTTTGGTTTTATTGGCTACCCGGGGAGAGTGGGAATTTTGCCTGAGATAACGGTGATTGAATTAAATTCTACTTTACAAGATCGTAAAATATGATAGCCTCAAACAGGTAGATATTGGTTTAAACACAGATTAATTAGGCGTTCTTTTTTCACTATTAAAAGAGCATTGCCCAATATGTTCCATTACTTAGATAACAGTAATATTCCTAAAACCACTAATGGAATTGAATCTTATTTCGGACACCTTAAAAACCATCTTGACCTGCATAGAGGCTTAACAAAAAACAACAGAATCAACTTTATTAAATGGGATATCTATTTCAGGAATAAGTCCAATATATGAGTTTTTTAAGCCCATAGAGCAATCCAATAATATACAAAAATAGCAGCCATCTTTATGACTGCTACTTGACTATTGTCTTGCGTTAATCTTATTGCTGGCAGGTTGCTCTCCAGCAGAGCCTGTTTCCTCTTCAGATTAACAGCGCTAATAAAAGAATTTATTCTGAGAAAATTACCAATCATTTTTCAGTACATTACCAAAAAAACTGCATCAGGCTATTGCAAATGGTTATAAATCCCATCCAACTCATTAATAATACAACTAACCAGCCGGTTAGTAACATCCACAATGGGTGGTGATAGTTGCCAACAATTTTCTTCTTTGAAGCCGCCAGTAAAATCACAGCAAGGGCTACCGGAAGAATTAAGCCATTAACGGCTCCGGCAAAAATAAGTAAGCTAACAGGGTTACCTGCTAAAGTAAAAATAAAGGTGGAAAGGATGATAAATAAAGAAATGATAATGTGGTAATATTTGTTTACAACAGGATGCAGTGTTTTAAAAAACGAGACAGAGGTATAGGAAGCTCCTACCACTGATGTAATAGCGGCACACCACATAACTACTCCGAAAAATTTATAACCTATTTCTCCGGCAGCAATTTTAAATACCGTGCCGGCAGGATTATCCGCGCTAAGCTTTGCTCCATGCCATACTACACCTAACACAGCAAAGAATAAAACAAAACGCATAACAGAGGTTATGATAATCCCGCTAACAGCGCTTTTTGTAACCTGAGGTATAGATGTCGGACCACTAATATTGGCATCGAGCAGACGGTGAGCGCCCGCAAAAGAAATGTAACCGCCTACAGTGCCGCCTACCAGTGTTATAATTTTAAGCATGTCAATCTTCTCCGGCCAAATGGTGCGGTATAATGCTTCTGCCATTGGAGGCTGTGATATTATCGCAATGTACAAAGTAAGCCCGATCATGATAATGCCAAGCGCTTTTGCAAACGTATCCATCAACCGGCCTGCTTCTTTATACCAGAATATTCCGAGGGCAATAAAGCAACTGATAAAAGCGCCGGTTGTAACAGGAATACCTGCCATAGCATTCATACCAAGACCGCAGCCTGCAATATTCCCGATATTAAACACAAGGCCGCCGAAACCAATTAAGCAGGCAAGGCCCATACCCAGGCCAGGCAGAAGGGTGTTTGCAATATCCTGGGCACGGCTGTTGCTGACTGTTATAATTCTCCAGATGTTCAATTGAGCGCCGATATCCAACAACAATGAAAAGAAAATAACAAAGCCAAAGCTGGCTAATAAGTCCGAAGTAAATTTTGTAGTCTGTGTAAGAAAGCCGGGGCCAATAGCTGATGTAGCCATCAAAAAAGCTGCACCTAATATGGCTGATTTGTTTTTCAAATGATAATTCAAATAATGAGCAACTAAATAATTATAAATTTTTTGCTTTAGTAATTTACTTACTTAACGCTTCATTAATAGCTTTTGCAAATTCTGTTGCATGTTTACCATCCCCATGAATACAAATAGTTTCAGCAACAACAGGTATTGTTTTACCCGAAATGGTGGTTACTGTTTTTTTATATATCATCTGCAACGCTTGTTCAACAGTTTGTTTAGTATCCCGTATTAATGCATTCGGATAGGAGCGGGGAGTGAGGCTCCCATCGTCCTGGTAAGTGCGGTCAGCAAATACTTCGCTCCTTGTTTTTAACCCAAGCCCCTGTGCTTCTTTTATTGAATGGCTTTCGCTTAAGCCATACAACACCAGGTTAGCATCATAATCTTTTACCGCTAGCGCAATAGCGTGTGCTATCGTTACATCTTTTGCAGACATATTGTATAACGCACCATGGGGCTTTACATGTTGCAAAACCACGTCATGCTTCGCTGCTACTGATCGCAATACTTTGACCTGTTTTTGAACCAGTTCATAAATTTCCTTCATTGGCAAGTTTATTTCTGTGCGGCCAAAATTTTCTCTGTCAAAAAAGGAAGGATGCGCACCTGCACCAACACCAAATCTTTTTGCCAGCAGGATTGTTTTATTCATGGTGATGTCATCACCGGCATGAAAACCACAGGCTATATTAGCAGAACTGATGAAGGGCATAATGGCTTCATCATTGCCAATGCCTTCACCCATGTCGCAATTAATGTCAAATAGTAGCATGCAAAAAATTTTCAATTTTCAATTTACAGGCATTTCGTAATTGTTCCAGGTAATTTTGTTGCTGTACCAAATTATCTTCAGCTTCCTGCAGGCTAATAAAGCGGAAACGGATCTCATCATTAGGTTTTAATTGAGCCAATGACGGAAGTGAAGTGGAACTTACATGTGCCAGCCGCGGGTAACCGCCGGTTGTCTGGTGGTCGGCCATAAGAATAATTAATCTCCCGTTCGGCAGTAATTGAATGGTGCCGAAATCCACTGCTGAAGAAATTAGTTCTTCGTTTTTTTCTGCCACCAATTCTTCACTATGTAAGCGATAACCCATCCTGTCCGATTCATTAGTAATAGAAAAACAGGCATTTTGAAAATTCCCTTTAGCTTCCGGGGTTAACCAATTCCATTCATTTCCTTTGATGCAGGCAATGTCTTTATTTATTTGGGAAGAAGAAGCTTTCCAATGCAAAATAGTAATGTCTTCCCTGGTGGAGAGATTACGCAAATTGATATTTTCTTTAAAAAATATACAGTCGTCTTTTCTCAATTTCCTGCCCTTCCATCCCCCGGCAACAGCTTTTAAATTAGTGCTTGTACTTTGCAGCCATTCATCAACTCCCAATTCATGCAGCAGGGAAAGATAGCAATGTGCACCTTTGATTAAATTCTTAAATTGTAACAGGCTATTTGCCGGTACTAAAAAAGGTTGAAGTAATGGAATGTCCTTATCGTTTATGGTTGCAGAAAAATCGGCTCCGCTAAGGCATGCAATAGTTGTTTTTTGAAAAAGAAAAACAGAAGCAGGAAAATGCATTTCTATAACAGGTGCTCCTGTACTTTTACCCAATAGTACATTGGAAAGTTCCGCAGAAAAGCGATCCATGGGGCCGGATGGATTAATGCCGAGGTGCCGATAGCCATTTCTTCCTGCATCCTGTATTGTATCTAAC
>JBDSAQ010000360.1:0-4115 GCA_039922095.1 Ginsengibacter sp.
TCAATTTATAAGTAGTTGCCAGATTGTAAGAAATATATGTTTTCTCAGGTAAATTGAATTGATTTGCAGCAAATCCTGCTACCAGTCTCAATTGATTATTGAGCAACTTATATTCCCCGCGGAGAGACGCCGTTTTTGTAATAATCTTACCCCTGGCATTGAAAATTCCTATTTTGCTTATTGTATCGGAATATTTGGTATCGTCATAAACGGCGCTTCTGTAGCTCAAACCTGGTTTCAGTGAAAGATTGCCTTTTATATAGTTATATTCTATAGCCGCATCAATGGTATTGAAATTGTATTTGTTGCCGGGATAGATGGGGCTTTGTGTGCCTTTAATAAAAGAGACCTGGCCTGAGATATTTTTTATGTTAGCCCGCAAATCAGCATAACGGCTGTCGGATTGAATGGTTGAAAGAGGAGTGATTCCATTTTCAGTGGAGACTCTTTGTGTCATAGAATGTTGCGTGCCCGCAGAAAGAGTGAATTTTATTTTTTCTTTTGGATCATAACTAAAAAAAGCATTGCCAGCATATTTTTCCATAGCCATGCTTTGATGGGGATTAGCCCATGGTATTGTATCACCTAAATAGTTGATGAAGTATGGGGGATTGTCCAGCCATTGGTTTCTGTATATCTCAAAATATGAGGTCTGGCCCCGCTCCCGGCCCTGGTAATTACCGGAGGCTATCATGCTCCATTTTTTTAACTTATAACCTATGGAAGCATTATTTATAAGTGTATTTCGGCTGCCTTGCTGGCTATTCGCCACCAGGTATAAACCCTCTTTCCCGATATGCCGGGTAATAATATTTATGACGCCGCTTACTGCGTTCGGTCCGTATAAGGCGGCAGCTGGCCCTCTTACTACTTCTATCTTTTCTATATCATTGAGGTCTATTGGTAAAGTTTCCCAAAAAGTTCCCCCTTTCAGATAGCTGTATATCGGCCGGTTGTCAATCATTACCAGTGTTGTAGTAGAGTTACCCTCAAATGGTGCATTTGGCGGAACATTATCCATTCCCCGCAGGTAAATATCATAGTTGCCATTGGTTTGTTCCCTCACAATCATTCCTGGCACAAGTCTTAATGCCTCCATAATAGAAGTACATCCTGTTCTGCGAATCTCTTCTTTAGTAACCACAGAAGCCGATAATGGCGCATCAAAAAGAAATTCTGCTTCCTTGGAAACAGAAACAATTTTTACATTAAGCAAATCTTTTAAGCTTAGGTCTTCATAGGCGCTAAGCCTTGCAGTATCTACCTGGCCGTATACATTGGTGAGCCCGATAGTTATTGTAATTGAAAGGATGTACCTGATAAGTAGTTTTATCATTTGGGTTTTATTATAATTATTTTTTCTTCAGATTTAAAATTGTATTTCTTCAAACTTCTATCTTCTCTATATCATCATGATCAGTTTTTTTCATAAGGATAATTTATAAATGAATTTTATTTTACAAGGGTACCTAAGCGCAAAAGCTCTGAGGCAATACTTAAATCTCTATCTTCTATGTTTGATTTATTAATTTCCAGTTTCAGGTGCTCATTGATAATTACAAAGTTTATACATGATCCATTTAAGGCCCGGACGCTGGTTTCAGAAACAATTAGTATCGGGCTTCCCTTAGTTATCTCTGCAATTTTTTTTAAGCTTTTACTTTTATCTTCACTTACAAACAGGATGTTACAGTTATAAAAACTTGCCGTGGAAGACATTCTTTTAATAATAATCTTCCTGGTTCCAACTGTTTTATTTTCTGTAAACACTTCTAACTCGTCATAAAGTGGAGTATCTCCTACTATGCCTATAACAAAATCCTCTGAATTATAATAAGCAGGCCATTCAATATATTTGGTAAACCTGTAAATAATATTGGCATGTAAGGCATAGCTTATATCTTTCTGGGCATTAATTCCCGATATATTCAGTGCTGATAATAGGAACAAAGAAAATAACCTGCAATAAAGTATTACTAATTTCTTACCCCTACCTTTAAACACGTTATTGGATACTTGCAAAATATTTTTTACCGAATCCTTGCTCATAATATTGCGAAATGTTATAGGCAAAAAAATACAGCCTATAAGTTTTTTGCAATTTGCAGAACCATCGTTAATAATATTTTTCATAAAAGTTATACTACCAGATGCTCTTTAAAAAATATACTTCTTTAGGTTTATGGCATAATTTTAAGATACCCCCGATTTAACAGGTGCAACTGATATATCTATAACAGATTAGAGGCAGTTTTATTGTAAAACAAGCTAAAAGGAGGGGATAATCTAATAAGTTAATTATCTTACTGTGGTAGCATTGATTATTCTTCAATAAAATATAATTGATATGAAAAAAAATATAGCAACTGTATTGCTTTTGTTACTAAGCAGTTATTTTAATGCCTTCGCCGATGTACGCCTGCCAGCTATCATTGGCAGCCATATGGTATTACAACAAAACAGCTTTATAAAGCTATGGGGATGGTGTGATCCTTCCGAAAAAATTTTTATTAGTACTGATTGGGACACCACAACTTATAAAACAAATGGGGGCTCTAATGCTAAATGGCTAACGCAAATAAAAACCCCACCTGCTGGTGGCCCTTATAAGATAACGATAAAAGGCAGCAATACTATTACCCTGGAAGATGTAATGATTGGTGAAGTGTGGGATTGCAGCGGACAGAGCAATATGGAGATGCATTATAACTGGGGAGTAAAGGAATATACTGCTGATGCAGAACAGGCAACCAATACAAATATTCGCTTTTTCCATATCCCAAGATTAACAGCTCTATATCCCCAGGATGACACCAAAGGAAAATGGGTAGTTTGTAATCCTGAGGATATGAAGCGTTTCAGTTTAGCAGGATATTTTTTTGGTCAAAAATTACAACAAACACTAAATGTACCCATTGGCCTAATAAACGCAAGTTGGGGAGGCACACCTGCGGAAACATGGACACCGAAAGATACTATAGAAAGCCAGCCAATTTTAAAACAAGCTGCTGAACATTTAAAGCCTGATCCCGGATGGCCTGTAAATTCCGGTGCTACTTATAATGCAATGATTTACCCTATTACAAACTTTACTATTGCCGGAGTTATTTGGTACCAGGGAGAAGCAAATGTGAGTAACGCATCAACCTATCATCTTCTTTTTACAACTATGATAAATGCATGGCGAAAAGCATGGCAAAAAGATATCCCTTTTTATTTTGTACAAATTGCGCCATTTGCAGGTTATGGAAATAATATCTCTTCTTCACTTTTGCGTGAAGCACAGACTGAAACTTTATCTACACCAAATACAGGTATGGTGGTTATAAATGATCTTGTAACGGATGTAAATGATATTCATCCAAAAAATAAAAAAGATGTCGGATTACGTTTAGCAAATAGTGTACTTGTAGAAATTTATGGCAAAAAAGGAATCGTTTATAAAAGCCCTATGTATAAGAATATGCAAATAGAAAAAAAGAAGATCAGGATTTATTTTGATAATGCTGAAAGTGGCTTAATAAGCAGGGGTGGTGATCCTGCTGAATTTTATATTGCCGGGGAAGATAAAAAATTTGTGCCCGCCACTGCAAAAATTGAAGGAAACAGCATCCTGGTATGGAACAAAGATATACCAGCGCCTGTTGCTGTTCGGTTTGGGTTTACAAATGGCGCTATTCCTAATCTTTTTAATAAAGAGGGGCTACCTGTAAATATTTTTCGCACAGATAACTGGAATGATGTTAACACACTTTGGACTAAATAAAATTTGATTAGCTGCTTTATACATCCCTGGCAAAAATGAATTATGTATACTGTTTCAATACTGGGAACTATAGTTTTTATTTGAATCAATAAAGAGCAATATTCATAATTCAATTTATCACCTATGAATCGCAGCTGCATAGGCTTTAAATTAAGAACGTGAACCTAATCGCCAAGAACCGACTTCAATCCAATATATTTATCAAGGCTTTTCATATTGTGCCCTTTATCTCTCATGGATTTTATAAATGAAGGTGATGTACCTGTTGCTTTTGCGCCTATTACATCTTCAAGGGTTACTTTGTCCAATCCGAGATCATTATATTGTTTTATCAGGGATGGGGTTACGT
>JBDSAQ010000361.1:0-7016 GCA_039922095.1 Ginsengibacter sp.
ATTGACTTTGACCTGATTGTATTGCGGCCCTAAAAACAAATGTACATGTGCAGCAAGAGAATCAAAATATAAAGTATCCACAGAAGCAGCAGGATAACCTTTAGCAGAAAGGATTTGGGGGAGACTATTTATATAATCTGAACAAATAGTTATATTATTAAAGGAAGATTGCAAGGCCAGCGATTGTAACTTAAAAGCATTATCGCTTACAGAGAAAGTATCCTGATTAACAAGGTTTATGATAAGACTGTATTTAGCCTGTGCATTAATAGCAGCGGGTAAAAAAAAATGTATTAATATTAAACAATAAAAGCAAAACTTAGTGCAGTGTTTTTTTTTATTTAATTGAATTATTTTTTGCAGCCATTTCAATGACCAAATCTAAAATCTAAAATCTGTAATCTAAAATCTTTGTCCGGGATCTACTTCCATATTCCTTTTTGCAAACAAGCCTGTCACTATTGTAATTTTCATTTTTCTACTTCCTTGTTATATAAAAATGAGATGCTTGCTGCTATACAAAAAGAAATAAATCTTACTGCATCCTTTTCTTTAAATAAAAAAATTAATACTATTTATTTTGGCGGCGGTACGCCAAGTTTATTAAGCACCGCAGAAATACAAAAACTATTACGGGAGATAAAGGGAATTTATAGTGTTGATAAAAGTGCGGAGATAACTTTGGAAGCTAACCCCGATGATATAAATGAAAATAAGTTGTATGAATGGAGAGCAGCAGGTATAACCAGGTTAAGTATCGGCATTCAATCATTTAAACAAAAAGATCTTGAGTGGATGAACAGAACGCATAATGCTGAACAGGCTTTACAAAGCCTTACACTGGTAAAGTCAGCAGGTTTTACTAATTACTCAACTGACCTGATCTATGGAACTCCCGGTTTGGATGATGATGAATGGCAGGATAATATTAAAACCTTAATTGCCCATAAAGTGCCTCATATTTCCTGTTATGCTTTAACTGTAGAGCCTGCAACTGCTTTGCAAAAAATGATAATTCAAAAAACAAAAGAAAATATTGATCCTGAAAAACAGGCCCGCCAGTTTTTAATATTAATTAAGCTGCTGGAAAATGCAGGTTATGAGCATTATGAAATTTCTAACTTTGCTTTACCCGGCTATAGAAGTAAACATAACAGCAGTTATTGGCAGGGAGAATTATACCTTGGTATTGGCCCATCGGCCCATTCTTTCTTCGGCAATGTAAGAAGATGGAATATCAGTAACAATGCACTTTATATCAAATCTATTGAAAGTAATATTATACCGTTTGAAGAAGAAAATTTATCAATAACGCAGCAATTGAATGAATATATAATGACTTCGCTTAGAACAATGGAAGGGTTGAATTTAGATTTTGTGAAAAGGAAATTCGGAGAAGATAAAAGTTTAATACTAGAAAATCAAAGTAAAAAATACCAGGAAAATCTAAAACTAAAATTTATTGATAACACGCTTATTTTAACAAAGGAGGGAAAATTATTTGCTGATGGGATAGCCGCCGATTTATTTTTTTAGTTTGCCGTAAGCGGGAAGATCTAAATATAATTTTAAACTAAAGTTTTCTCAATTTTACCAAACCCTTCGCGGGGCGAAAGATTTTGCCATAGAATTTCATAAACTGTATTGGCTACAGGCATATCTGCCTTTATAGTTTTATTAATTATGTACATGCATTTACTGGCATTATAACCTTCAGCCACCATATTCATTTCAAGCTGAGCAGCCTTAACTGAATAACCTTTACCAATCATATTCCCAAATGTGCGGTTACGGCTGTATAATGAATAGCACGTCACCAGCAGGTCTCCTAAATAAACAGAAGCTGCATAGTTAACATGATTTTCGGTTGGCGATTTTTTCTCATCAGAAATATGGCCCACATCTATATTATTAATCCCGGATTTACGAAGAAAGCCAGCCATTTCATCTGCACTGTTTGCAATTAATACACTCAAAAAATTATCACCGTAATCTAAACCATGGGCAATGCCTGCCCCCAATGCATAAATATTTTTTAAGATAGCCGCAAACTGAACCCCATAGATATCTTTATTTATTATTGTATTGATGTAATGAGTTGCAAAATATTTTGATATAGCAATAGTAGTTTCTTCGTCAATACCAGAAAATGTTAGATAAGATAATTTTTTAGAAGCAACTTCTTCAGCATGGCATGGGCCAAGCACAGCAAAATAATTTTTTAGCTCAACATCATATTTATTTTTCAGGTAATCATTAAGCAATAAATTTTGCTCAGGTAAAATTCCTTTTATAGCAGAAATAATCTTTTTATTTTTAAATAAGGATGAACTAAAGCCATTCAAAATATCTTCAGCAAATGCTGCCGGCACAGCAATAATTATACAATCTGAATTTTTAATCACTTCTGCAACATCACTGCTAAAATGCAACAATGCTGTATCAAAATATGCTGAGCTTAAATAGTGAGGATTATGGTGATGGCTAATAAAATATTTTATAGTGTTTCCATCTCTTATCCACCAGTTAATGCTGTTATTATTATCAGTTAAAATTTTAGCTAAAGCAGTGCCCCAGCTACCTCCGCCTATAATACCAAATTTCATTGTCTGCATTGTCTGAACTGGGATTGTCTGAACCAAGATTTATGGGATTAATAGATTATTGGGATTTAATTTGTTGACGCTCTATTTTTTTAAAAGCTATAAATCACATCGTACATCTTACATCATTAAGTAAGCCCTAATTTTTCGATGGCTATTTGTGCAGCTACCTGGCTGGCATCTTTTTTATTGTAAGCCTTTGCCTCAGCAATCAATATCCCGTCTACCATTGCGCCCATAGTAAATAATTTTCTCCCGTTTTCAATGGTTTCACTCAATATTTCAAACTCAAGGGTTTTACCATTTTTATTTGCCCAGCCATACAATTTATTTTTTTGGTTTATCTCGAGATTTTCAAGATCATCCATATACAGGTGAGGATTGATAATATGCATGGTGACCCATTTTTGTGTTTTTACATATCCCTTATCCAGATAAACAGCACCTACAACTGCCTCTAAAGTATTGCCAAAAATCTGGGATATTTTTAAGGAGGAATCAAACTTATTATAAAAGGTAACTTTTTTAAGCCCCATCTTTAAAGCAATGTCATTAAGCTTATTCCGGTTTACCATTTTACTTCTCATCTCTGTTAAAAAGCCTTCATCTTTATAAGGATAACGCATAAAAAGATAATGGCCCGCAAGTGAGCTCAATACGGCATCTCCCAAAAATTCCAAACGCTCATTATTTTCATCTGCTCCTTCCCGCATTGATCTGTGGCTTAAGGCGGTTTTGTATAAATTAAGTTTGCCGGGAACAAAGCCGAGTACGTTGTGAAGTTGTCTTCTAAACTCTTTATCGCTTTTGTTAAGGAAAATATTTTTAAGAAATAGCACGCAGGATATTTATACCCGAAAATAAATTTATTAAATCAATCTCCGGCTATATTATTTTATAAATTTAATAATGCAGTAAACAGCAAAGATTTGGGTTATCCAAAAAACGAATGCCCATAATATCAAGGTAGTTTCTATACCGGAAACTTTCTTCGTAAGTTTTATTTGCATTTTTTCATAGGCTTCTTTAGTGGCAAATACTTTACTCATTTCCTCCCGCCAGGCGACTATTTCTTTTTTTGCAGCATCTGTTTTAAGCAATGCTTCTTTCTCAATTTCTTTAGTGACATAAGTCATTATTTCGCTGGCTTCTTTCTCTCCTAATCTTCTTATTAAAAAATTGCGCATTTCAACTGCTGAGATGTTGGAAGAAGTATCCATATGAAAATTTGCAGGATTGATATACTAAGATTTATATTTTTTTATTATTACTGAAGCATTATGCCCGCCAAAACCAAAAGTATTACTAAGAGCTGCGTTAACCACTTTATTCTGGGCTTTATTAAAAGTAAAATTCAATTTTGGATCTAACTCAGGGTCATCAATAAAATGATTTATTGTTGGTGGAACAATATCTTTAGTTACTGCCAGAATACAGGCAAGGGCCTCAATAACGCCTGCTGCTCCAAGGCAGTGGCCCGTCATTGATTTTGTAGAACTAATATTAAGATTATAAGCATTTTCGCCAAAAACATTTAGAATAGCCTTTGTTTCGGCAATATCACCCAAAGGTGTGGATGTGCCATGTACATTTATATAATCAATATCACCTGTTTGCATTCCGGCATCTTTTAGAGCTACATGCATTACATTTTTTGCACCCAACCCCTCAGGATGGGGAGCCGTAATATGATGTGCATCCGCAGTAGCTCCACCCCCGGCAATTTCACAATAAATAGTAGCTCCCCTGGCTAATGCATGTTCCAGTTCTTCTAATATTAAAACACCAGCGCCTTCTCCCATTACAAATCCATCCCTGCCTTTATCAAAAGGACGTGAGGCAGTTTTAGGATCATCATTTCTTTCACTCAAAGCTTTCATTGCATTAAATCCCCCCACACCGGCTTCTTTTATTACCGCCTCACTTCCGCCGGTAATAATTATATCGGCTTTACCTAAACGTATATTATCGAAAGCATCAATTATAGCGTTTGTGCTGCTTGCACATGCACTTACTACTGCATAATTGGGTCCCCTAAAACCATGTCGCATTGATATTTGCCCTGCAGCAATATCCAGGATCATTTTGGGAATAAAAAAAGGATTAAACCGTGGAGTTCCGTCTCCTAAGGCGAAGTTGGTTACCTCTTCCTGAAAAGTAATTAAGCCCCCAATTCCGCTGGCAAAAATTACTCCTACTCTGTCTGCATCAACATTGTCTTTATTTATACCAGCATGCTTAACAGCCTGGTCGCTTGCCACTAAAGCGAACTGTGTAAACCTGTCAATTTTGCGGGCTTCCTTGCGGTCTAAATAATCGGTGGGTTCAAAACCTTTAACCTCGCAGGCAAACTTTGTTTTAAACTTAGCTGTATCAAACTGCGTGATATTATCAGCGCCGGATACACCATTGCACAAGCCATCCCAATACTGGGTAACGGATACACCCAAAGGGGTTATAGCACCCATGCCGGTTACTACGACTCTTTTTAATTCCATATAGCTTGCCTGCGATGTTAAAAAAGATAATTACTTAGCGTGTTCTTCTAAGTATGATACAGCCTGACCAACGGTTGTGATAGTTTCAGCCTGTTCATCGGGAATAGAAATATTAAATTCCTTTTCAAATTCCATGATCAATTCAACGGTGTCCAAACTATCGGCACCTAAATCATTAGTGAAAGAAGCTTCAGATGTTACCTCAGCTTCATCAACACCTAATTTGTCAACAATGATTTTCTTAACTCTTGTTGAAATGTCTGACATGATAATATATTTTAGTTATAGGTCACAAAAATATACTTTTTGTAATAAAAAAAAATAATAACTAACAATGGCAAAACAGGCTCCGCAAGGAGTTATTGCGGAGTTGATCCAGATATCTGCAACACAATGAAAATGCTTTCTTTTAAATAACCTGCAAGTGTTTTGTTCTGTTCTTTTAGGAGCAGCTTCTATTTATTTATTCATTCTTAAATACTTTATGTAAATCTAAAATTAATGAACTTCACATTTAAGTAACTTCTATGTTCTTTCTATTTTGAAAAGCTGCGTCAGTTATCACTTTTTAAATATTAACCATAAATTTGCCCGGCAACTTTTTTAATCACAAATAATATCACTCTCTTTAAATTCGATGAACTTAAAGCAGGTATTAGCATTTTATTTCAAGTTATAATTATCAGCCAAAGATTAAGCGATGCTTTCCCAGGAACAAAATAAATCACTGCGCTTAACAGCATTGAACATAAAGAAACGTTTTTTGCACATGTATAACAAAGCAAATGCAGGGCATATTGGCAGTTCTCTTTCATGTACAGAAATACTTACTTTTATTTTTTTTGGCTGGCTGGAGGATGAGGATGAACTCATTTTATCAAAGGGCCATGCGGCGGCCGGTTTATATAGCTGCCTTGCGGAAAAGAATATTATTACAGAAAATGAAATTGACACGTTTTATAAAAACGGAACATATCTTTCAGCACATCCCCCACCTGCAAAAATTAATAAAATCCCTTTTGCAACAGGCAGTCTCGGGCATGGCCTTTCATTAGCCTGCGGTTTAGCACTGGCTAAAAAACTTAAAGGAGCAACCGGTAAAATATTTTGTATTACTTCCGATGGCGAATTAAATGAAGGAAGCACATGGGAAGCTGCCATGGCAATATCACATCATCAGTTAAATAATGTTATCTGGTTTATTGATAATAATAATCTGCAGGGTTTTGGTCGTACAAGCGACGTAATAAATATGGGTTCAATCTCTGAAAAACTTAAGTCTTTCGGTTTTGAAGTTCATAGTGCAGATGGCCATAAGTTTACTGAACTGGAACAAATAAAAATGGAATATAAAAGCCAGGGCTTACCAACAGCGATTATATGCAACACATTTAAAGGAAGAGGCTGGAAGGAGTATGAAGATAAAATTGATTCACATTATTTGCCTCTGAAAGAGAACGGGATAGAAGAACTTATCTGGCATTTAGAAAACGAAACCTTTGATTAAACAAAATTAATATGAGGGATCAGTTTGCTAATGCTTTAATAAAGTGTTTTGAAAAGTATCCCAACCAGGTATTTCTTACTGGCGATCTTGGGTACAAGGCTTTGGAAAGAGTAAGAGAAAAATTTGGTAAGTATTTTATTAATGCTGGTGTGGCCGAACAGAATATGGTTTCGATGGCTGCGGCTATGGCTTATGAAGGATTTACCCCCTGGGCGTACAGCATTGCTCCCTTTATTACTTTACGTCCTTATGAACAAATAAGAAATGATGTATGTCTGCATCATTTGCCTGTAAAATTAGTTGGTAACGGCGGCGGATATGGGTACGGCATTATGGGGGCTACCCATCACAGCCTTGAAGATATTGGTGTAATGCGCCTTCTGCCTGGCATGCGCATTTATATTCCCT
>JBDSAQ010000362.1:0-9032 GCA_039922095.1 Ginsengibacter sp.
GATTAAGGCAAAGAATGATAAATAAAAATATAGGTATAATTTTTTTCAAGGCACGAAGATAAAAATTAGTTAGAAGATTAATACACGAGTTTTGGGTTAACAAAATTTTATGTTAGCTGTAAAAACCTGATACTTCCATTTCAGGAAGTTGTGTTCTCTATTTTGCTTTGAACTTTTTTATAGCATTTTTTGTGAATTCACTTAAAACCAACCTGCCACTTATAGCTGCTCTTTCTTTTAAAAGTTCGTCCCAATCATCGGTTCCTTTCCAGAATACTCTTTTCATTTCTTCAAGAGCTATTGGATTGTAATGAGCTAAACTATCTGCCAGGCGATACACACCTTCATCAAGGTTTTCAATCGATGTATATACTTCGGCAAACAAGCCTTTTAACCTGGCCCATTCAGCGCTATGCCAAATCGAAGTCTCAAGAGCCAATTGGCTAAATGCGGAAGTGCCTATCTTTCTTTCAATAGCCGGACCTATTACAAAGGGACCAATACCGATAGCCAACTCACTAAGTTTGATTTCAGCTTTATCAGTTGCAAAAGCATAATCAACTGCAGCTGCTATCCCCACACCCCCACCTGCACATTTACCATGTATGCGGCCGATAATAAGTTTCCTGCATTTTCTCATTGCATTTATTACGCCGGCAAACCCGCTAAAAAATTTTAATCCCTGTTTTTCATTAGTGATTAAACTAAGCTCATCAAAACTTGCTCCTGCACAAAAAGCACCATCGCCCCCGCTTTTGAGAATAATTACTTTTGTATCGTTATCAATTGCTGCCAAATGTATTTCGCTGCATAGCTCGTCTAAAAGTTTTGATGGCAAAGAATTGCTTTGTGGGTGAAAAAATTCAATAGTGGTAATGCCATGCTCAATATGTGTATTTATATAACTTTCTGTTGTTATCATAATTCAATAACTATTTTTTAACCATAGTAAGTATTGTAGCCACTCCTACAACAGGCTCCTGACTCTCATCTAAAATTTCAACATACCATTTCACAATTCCTCTTGGTATATCACTTCCTTTTACAAAAGGAACATCAGGATTTTTATCCTTAAGTTCCTGCTCAATCTTTTCTTTGCATGTAAAGCGAACATAAATTTCCTGGCCCGGATATACAGGTTTGGTAAAACGCAATTCATCTATTCCATAATTAAGCAGCACGGGGTTTTTCTCATAACTATCAACAAATAAACCTGCAGCAACACTCATAACATAATACCCATGTGCCACCTGCTGCTCAAACATCGTATCCGCAAAATCTGTTGTTTTAATATGAGCATAAAAATGGTCTCCGCTTAGGTCTGCAAACTTATCAATCTCTTCACTGGTAATAATTCGTTTTTCAGTTATTAGCTGATCACCAATTTTTAATTCATCAAAATATTTTTTGAACGGATGAATGATACCAGTATTCCCTTTGGCATTGGGTTGATAAACATTTGTAATTGCTGTAAGCATATTCGGTGACCCCTGCACAGCTACACGTTGCATATAATGCTTTACACCACGCAATCCTCCCATTTCTTCGCCACCACCTGCCCTTCCCGGACCGCCATGCACAAGCATTGGAAGCGGAGATCCATGCCCGGTACTTTCTTTAGCACATT
The DNA here is from genome assembly GCA_039922095.1 of Ginsengibacter sp. Classification (GTDB taxonomy): domain Bacteria; phylum Bacteroidota; class Bacteroidia; order Chitinophagales; family Chitinophagaceae; genus Ginsengibacter. The sequence continues at coordinate 1,628 of JBDSAQ010000362.1, forward strand.
CATTATTTAACACGAGTATTCTACCATGATGCGTGCCTGCTCCAATCACATAGTCTCTTGCAAATTTTTCATCAGCAGTAACAACAGAACTACATAAAGAGCCTTTCCCTTTTTTTGATAAAGCAATAGCGTCATCAATATTTTTATAAGGCATTATTGTACTAACAGGTCCGAATGCTTCTATATTATGCGGTTCTTCAGAATTAAAAGGTGTTTCATTTATCAGTAACAAAGGGCTGATGAAAGCGCCTTTGTTGGCATCAGCATCAATCACTTCAACACTATCAAGGCTACCATAAATTATTTGGGAAGAGGCTAATATTTTTTGCACCTGCATTTTCACTTCTTCTCTTTGAGATATGCCTGCAAGAGAACCCATTCTTACTTTTTCATTTTGAGGATTGCCAATTGTAGTTTGAGATAATGATTTTCCAATTGCGATCCATACATCTTCCATTTTACTTTCAGGAACAAATATCCTTCTGACTGCAGTACATTTCTGCCCTGCTTTTGATGTCATTTCTTTGTGCACTTCTTTAATAAAAATATCCCATTCGGGTTTGTCATGAGTTATATCTTCACCAAGAACAATGCAATTGAGAGAATCTGCTTCAAGATTAAATGTTACATTTTCATTCAAAACATTTGGGTGAGCTTTTAACGTCAATCCTGTGGAAGCTGAGCCAGTAAACGAAATTGCATCCTGGGATGTAACATGATCTAAAATATCTCCTGCACTTCCGCACAAAAGTTGTAACGCACCACCAGGTAAAATTTTTGATGCAACAATTTCTCTTACTACCACCTCAGTTAAATAGCAGGTAATAGAAGCCGGCTTTACAATTGCAGCGATACCCGCCAGCAGATTTACAGCAATTTTTTCAAGCATACCCCATACCGGAAAATTGAATGCATTAATATGAATAGCTACACCTTCTTTCGGAACTAAAATATGCTGCGCCATAAAAGTGCCCCCTTTGCTAAGCGCTATGTGATCTCCATCAAGTGCGAAGGTTTCGTTGGGTAATTTTCTTCTTAATGAGGCATTTGAAAATAAGTTACCGATGCCTCCTTCAATATCTACCCAGCTATCTGCCTTCGTTGCCCCCGTTTTATAACTGATGTCGTAAAATTTTTCTTTCTTTTCAAGGAGATACATTGCCAGAGCTCTTAACATTCTGCCCCTTTGGTGAAAGGTCATTTTGCGCAAAGCATGGCTGCCAACAGTTCTTCCATAATTTAAAACGGATTTAAAATCCAATCCCCTGGTTGTTGCGCTTGTAATCACTTCACCTGTTACAGCGTTATGTAATTGTTGCCCATCCCCATCACCTTCAATCCAGTGGCCTGTTATGTAGTTGCCCAATTTCATTCTTACCATTTTTTTAATCTTCCAAAATTAACCATAGTTGAGATATCAGCATTTAGTAATACAGTTAGATTTATTTAAATTTGAGGTATAAAATTTTATGTTATGAGTGTAGCAGAAATGAAAAAAGCAATTAATGAAAAAATGGATAAATTAAATGAAGAGCAATTAAAAGTTATTTTTGAGATAATTGAAAAGACTGATGATAAGCAGAAATCAAAATTTAATGCTGAGAAGTTTTTTGAAGAGATTTCAGAACGTTATGGGAATGTGTTACAAAAACTGGCACAATGATCTTAAAATCAGAAATTCTGAAACTTCATGAATTGTCTATTCAAAGATATGGGGGTTCATACGGAGTGCGGGACGAAGGTTTATTGGAGTCTGCAATAGCAAGACCTTTCCAGACTTTTGGGGGAGAGGAATTATATCCCTCAACTTTAGAAAAGGCTGCGGCGATTGCAGAAAGTATTATTATAAACCATCCCTTTGTGGATGGTAACAAGAGAACCGGATTTTTAGCAATGCTGGCTATATTGCAAATGGGTGAAATGCACTTATCTGCCAGCGAAGAAAATGCATACAATTTCACTATCTCGGTTTCTACCGGCGAAATAAAATTTGACCAGATTGTTGAATGGCTTAAGGTAAATACAGAAATACGTTGATAGCTTAGGTTCTAATTCTGCTTTCAATTTCTTTACATAAAGCAGAAAAGATTTCATCAACTGATCCCTCACCATTCACCATTATTACTTTCTCTAATTTGCTGTAATGTTCAGCAACAGGGGTGGTTTTTTTATTGTATTCAGTTATTCTCTCACGAATTACCGTATCATTATTATCATCACTTCTTCCGCTGGTTTCGCCACGTTTTAATAATCTTTTTACCAGTTCTTCTTCACTAACTTCTAAAGCAAGCATAATAGAAATAGATGTTTTCTTCAATGCTAATAATTTATCCAGCGCCTCTGCCTGGGCTGAAGTACGCGGAAACCCATCAAATAAAAACCCTTTGGCCTTAGGGTTTGTATCAAGGGCAGAACTTATCATTCCAATCACCACTTCATCCGGCACCAGGTACCCTTTATCCATCAGGCTTTTGGCTTCTAAGCCCAATGGTGTTTTACTATTAATCTCGTTGCGTAATAAATCTCCGGTTGAGAGATGTTTTAAATAGTATTTTGCAATCAGTTTTTCTGACTGTGTTCCTTTTCCACTTCCCGGGGGGCCAAATAAAATAAGATTGAACATGCGCAGCTGAAGACTTATGAATACCAAATATAATGGATGGATTTTAAATTCTACGTCCTCCATTAATAAAGCATCCAAACATTTTGAATGACAGCCATATTGTATTTCATTATTCCCATAATATTGTATTTTATTAATTTGCATTATCCAAATTTCCACTATGCCTGAAGGCCCTTCAATTGTAATTTTAAAAGAAGCAGTACAGGAATTTAAAGGGGAAAAAATTATCACCGTTACTGGTAATAGTAAACAGGATATTCAGCGAATTGCAGGGGAAAGAATCCTTGATTTTAAAAGCTGGGGTAAGCATTTCTTAATATGCTTTAAAAATTATACTATCCGCATACATTTTATGTTGTTTGGATCTTATAGCATCAATGAAAAACCAGCATATAAACAAACCCGGCTTGGTCTTCATTTTAAAAGCGGGGATATTTATTTCTATGCATGTTCCGTTTTGTTTCTTGATGATGATGTTGATAATATTTACGACTGGACAGGTGATGTTATGAATGATGATTGGAATGCCACAAAAGCCAAAAAGAAATTAAAACAAATACCTGATGCTTTAGTTTGTGATGCCCTGTTAGACCAACATATATTTGCAGGAGTAGGAAATATTATAAAAAATGAAGTTTTTTTTAGAATAAAAATTCATCCTGAAAGCCGGGTTGGAAAACTACCAGTAAAACAAATAAATGAACTGGTAAAAGAAGCTAGAATTTATAGTTTTGATTTTTTAGAGTGGAAGAAAAAGTATGTTTTAAAGAAACACTGGCTTGCGCATACCAAAAAGATTTGTGTAAGGTGCAATATACCGTTGGTAAAGAAGTATGCAGGCAAAACTAACCGACGAACTTTTTTTGTACTAACTGCCAGGTGTTATATACTTAAGCCAGGTATTACTATCTAAGTTCACTATTTTCAAACGTATTACCCTGGCTCACATCGCCGGTTTCATAGCCTTTTTTAAACCAGTACATCCTTTGGGCCGAAGTGCCGTGAGTAAAAGCATCCGGCGTCACCTGGCCCTGGGCTTGTTTTTGTAAACGATCATCGCCAATGGCATTTGCTGCATTAAGCGCCTCTTCAATGTCATTTTCATCAATTACGTTCTTCATTTTATCATCATAATGCGCCCATAAACCTGCATAAAAATCTGCCTGTAGTTCAAGCATCACAGAATATTTATTGTATTCTGTTTCGCCTAATTGCTGGCGTAATCTATCCATTTTAGCACTTGTGCCCTGCAGGTATTGAATATGGTGCCCAACTTCATGGGCTACTACATAAGCCATAGCAAATTCCCCTGAGGCATTAAACCGGTTTTGAAGTTCTTCAGCAAATGAAAGATCTATATAAACATCATTATCCGCGGGGCAATAAAAAGGACCGGAAGCTGAACTTGCGTTTCCACATCCTGATTGTGTTGCTCCGCGAAAAAGTACTAATGTAGGTTTTTGATATTGCTTTCCCTGATCTGCAAAAATTTTATCCCAAACATCTTCAGTATCTGCAAAAACAACTTTTACAAAAGAAGCTCTTTTGTCGTCTGCTGCTTTATCTTCTGCGCTCATTTCCTGTTGTTGGCCCCCTGGTGGTAAAGCTTGTTGAAGATCACTTACATCCCCTCCGCCAAGTAAAAATTGTGCTATTAAGAAAATTACTCCAAGCACTCCGCCACCTACAGCTACCTGGCCTCCCGAGATGCCACGACGGTCATCCACATTAGAGCTTTCTCTTCTACCTAACCATTGCATAATAAATTTTTTTTAAAGATGAAAGAATAACGGCAGATTAAACAACGAAACATAGTAGAAAAAATAATGCCATAATAATTTTAGCACCTTCTCATTCATCCTCATAACAAACTCTGTCATATGCCGCTTACTAATTTTTTTGACATTAAATACTAATAATTTTAGTGTTGATAATTTTTAATTTCTATCTTTGACCATAGTATAACTTTACTAAATAAAATATATAAATAATTTTTATGAGCACACCTGAAAAATTAAAAGCGCTGAAACTCACTATTGATAAAATTGATAAAGACTTTGGAAAAGGCAGTGTGATGATGATGAATGAAAGATCTCAGGAACCCCAGGAAGCGATTTCTACGGGTTCTATTGGTTTAGATGTAGCTCTTGGAATTGGAGGATTACCTAAGGGACGTGTTGTTGAAATATATGGACCGGAATCTTCAGGCAAAACAACCTTAGCTATACATGTAATAGCTGAAGCTCAAAAAAAAGGTGGCATGTGTGCGTTTATAGATGCTGAGCATGCCTTTGATAGCGGATATGCAAAAAAATTAGGTGTAGATGTTGATAATCTTTTAATATCGCAACCAGATTATGGGGAACAGGCTTTGGAAATTGCTGACCGCCTTATTCTTTCAGGTGCCCTGGATGTAGTAGTTATTGATTCTGTTGCTGCTCTTGTTCCTAAAGGTGAATTGGAAGGCGAAATGGGAGATAGCAAAATGGGGCTGCAGGCAAGATTGATGAGCCAGGCTTTGCGTAAGCTAACAGCAACAATCAGCAAAACTAATAGCTGCTGTATTTTTATAAACCAATTAAGAGAAAAAATTGGGGTAATGTTTGGAAATCCCGAAACAACTACAGGAGGCAACGCTTTAAAATTTTATGCTTCTGTGCGGTTAGATATAAGGCGTATGGCTCAAATTAAGGATGGGGATGAAGCTATTGGGAATCATGTAAAAGTTAAAGTAGTAAAAAATAAAGTGGCTCCTCCTTTTCGCCAGGCAGAGTTTGATATAATTTATGGAGAAGGAATTTCAAAAAAAGGAGAAATAATTGATATGGGAGTTGAAATGGGTATTATACAAAAAAGCGGAAGCTGGTTTAGCTATGATACTACAAAATTAGGCCAGGGAAGAGATTCAGTTAAACAATTATTAGAAGATAACCCCGACCTTGCTACCGAACTGGAAGCAAAGATAAGAGCTAAGATTGCTGAAACAGATGCGGCATAAATAATTATGATGTGCTAATGAGGCTCTGCTATTATGAGCTTAATTTATAACCATAAAAACTTATAGCCTTTCCAAACAAGTTGTATATCATGCCAGATTGTATAATGCTTTGCATACCATTTATCTGCTAATAAAAGATTTTCCTCAGGCATTCCATTCATAAAACCCGGAACGCCTGTAACTGTTATCACACCTGGCCTTAATAAAGGCAAATCATTTGAGCCTGAGGCGTACCCCACCCATCCTTTATTTCTTAAAAAGACATCTGAAACATTTTTGAAAAAGCGTAAGGGCTTTTTTTGTAATAATAAATGAAGTGGAAAGCCTACGATAAAAATTATTGAAATAATTATATCCGCCAGGTGCTTGTTACGTTTTCCAATTTTATTTCCTAATCTAAAGTTTGAATAAAGGGTAACATAATTACCTGAAATATTTTTACTGTCACTACCTATGATGCTCTGGCTTTTAGGTGAAAAAATTTTTATACTTACATAATGAGGTATTGTTTTTACAAGTTCTATTATTTCCTTAAATGATATTTTTCCCTCACATAGAATTACTTCCTTTATTGGATATGTTTTGATGAGATGGGTAAGAGCCGTGATATCTCCGATTGCTTTTATGCCTGTTTCATCATCTGCACCTACCCTTCCCAAAATTCTTTCTTCCAAACCTGCGGATCGCATTAAGGCAGCAATACTTATATATTCCTGTAATGATCCTGCAATTATTGTTTGCCTGTGCTCATCCTCATTATAACTTTCTAATAATTTAAAATTTACCAATAAACTCCGCACAAATGTTATAAGAGCATAGGCCACAAGTGAACCAAATACAAGTATGCCCCTGGAAAATCGTAAAGATTCAGGCAATAAACCATATCCTGTTAGTAATACTGTAATACCGGCAATTGCTGATCGGTTTAATTTTGATTGTTTATATATGCTATCGTATAAGCCTGAGAAATAAGATGCCATTAAAAATATAAATGTGAAGATAAAAGACGCGGTAATAAGCAAGCTTGTGGAATAGCGAACTTCCTGCCTGATAAAGTTGTTCCAGAAAACCTTTGTTAACCAAAAGCTGAACAAGATGGTGGCTGCATCAATAACAGGCATCCCTATCCATTGAATAAAACGCCTTGCTGCGGAAACAAGTGCCCTTAGCAAAATAGCACACTGTATCAGGAAATTAAATATGCTTGCTTTACCTCTTCCATAGTGTTTAGTAACAAATATGCTCATTGCCTTATAGAAAATCCGTACATAATTAAAACTCGCCTTTTTTGTGCTCTCTCCTTTAAAATGTATTATAGAGCTTTCGGCAAAATAAAAGTTTTTATACCCTGCTTTTTGTATTCTGTAACTCAGGTCAATATCCTCGCCGTACATAAAAAAATCCTCATCAAAACCGCCGAGGTTATCAATAATCTCTTTAGGTGCCATTATAAAAGCACCAGCTAAAACATCTACTTCATTATTTTTATTTTCATCAAGATAGCCAAGATGGTATTTAGAAAATTCCCTGGAACCCGGGAACAATTCTGCTAAGCCTAAAAGCTTATAAAGTGAAGTGATCGGGGAGGGGAATGAACGTTTACTTTCTTTCAAAAACTTTCCTGATCCATCTATCATATGGATACCTAATGCACCGGCATCAGGTTGCGATTCAAAAAAAGAAATGCATTTTGTAAAGCAATCTTCAGGTACAATTGTATCCGGATTTAAAAACAAAATATATTTTCCTGTTGCAAGAAATAGTGCCTCATTATTAGCTTTTGC
>JBDSAQ010000363.1:0-5465 GCA_039922095.1 Ginsengibacter sp.
GAAAAAAATACCTTAAACCTTCATTACTCAGTTCAATAAATAAATTGGTTTCCAAAGGAATAATATCGGCTGGTATTATTTGAAACGTGTGCTGCAAAATTTATATTGAGAAGGGCAATTTACAAACGATTATTTATAATCTGTTTATATGTTACCACCCTATATTAAGGATTAGAAAAATCACGCTTTACGTTTTATGTTTGCAGCTTATGAATGATGCTGTTGATAAAAGCCTGCAGGTAACAATAACCAACAGGCAAATTTTAAAGATCGCTTTGCCTATCACTGCAGCAATGATAATCCCTAACATAAATTTTTTAACTAACAATATTTTTTTAGGAGGCTTAGGTGTAAAAGAGTTAGGTAATGCCGGAACTACAGGTGTATATTATTTGATTATGATGGTATGCGGTAATGGCTTAAGCGCCGCCATTCAATCATTAATATCAAGGCGGGGTGGTGAAGGGAATATTGGAGAGATAAGTAAGCTGTTTGCGCAGGGAATAAGAATTGCGCTGATGTTTGCCCTGGCAGGTATGTTACTTACCTGGTTCATTGCACCTGTATGTTTAAAGCCTTTTATCAGGCCTGAAAATTTTGAGCAGGAAATGAACTTTTTGTACATAAGAGTATGGGGCCTCCCCTTCCTCTATTTATTTCAGGCGGGCAATGCATTTTTAATTGGAACGCTTAATACACGGTACATGATGATTGGCACAATTGGAGAATCCATGGTGAACATTTTTTTTGATTATGTATTAATTTATGGTGCACTTTCGTTTCCGCAGTTGGGGTTTAATGGCGCCGCGGTAGCATCTGTGATAGCGGAGTTTGCCGGCATGTCAATCGTTTACATTGTTATTTTTAAAAAGCAGCTGAAAAAGAAATTCAATTTATTTTCCGATTTTTCTTTTGATAAAATATCCACAAATGCTATTTTAAAAATATCTGCTCCTTTAGTATTGCAGTTTGCAATAAGCCTGATTACATGGCTTGTATTTTTTATTTTGCTTGAACAGTATGGTGAAAGGGCTAAGGCCATATCCAACATAATGCGTAATGTATTTAGTGTTGCCGGAATTTTTATATGGGCATTTGCTACAACCACCAATACTATGGTTAGTAATTTAATAGGTCAGAATTTGCAACACAAAGTAATTAGCGCTATTAATAAAATCATGAGGCTTAGTTTTACATCTGCTTTAGTGATGGTAAGTTTATTGAATATATTTCCGCGTCAATTTTTAAATATGTTCAATCAGGATGTTGGGTTTGTAGATGAAGCTATTCCGATAGTAAGAATACTGTCCATTGGGATTTTGGCAATGAGCATTAGTACAGTTTGGCTGAATGCAGTTACCGGCACTGGCAAAACAAAAATGAATTTACTGATTGAAGTTATTGCTATTATGTTTTACAGCTTGTACATCTATATTGTGATGATTAAACTTAAATTATCATTAGCTGTAGTATGGACAAACGAAATAGTTTACTGGACAATAATATTTGCAATAGCTTTTTGGTATATTAAAAGTGGAAGGTGGAAAACTGCTAAACTTTGATTTTTACAATTATCTGGTTACAATTTTGATTAAAAGAACTAATGCTATTCATTAAATTAACCGTACCCAACATTCTGATAATTCAATTATGGTTCGGACCATTTATTATTGGCAAAATTTATATCCGGGAATTCCCGTTCCGGATCAATAATAACAGATCTTAATTTTTCAGTTGTATTTATCCTAACTATCCAACTGGTATTATTTTGCCAAACTTCTACAGGAATTTTTACTGTATTTTTTATACCACTTACCGTTTCATATTGGAGTATAACGGGCATCGCCATTTGTTCAATATTTTCGATAGTTATCAATCCTCCCTTTGCAGGATTATTATCTACATACTTTATTTCTTTAACTGCCTGGTCTAATAAATAATTTTCCAGAAACATGCCTTTCCAAAACCAGCCAAGATCTTCGCCGGAAACGTTTTCCATGGTTCTGAAAAAATCCCATGGCGTGGGATGCTTATAAGCCCATCGTTGTATGTAAGTTTTAAATGCGTAATCAAATCTTTCATGCCCTATTATCTGGTTTCTTAGCAGGTCCAGGGCATAAGATGGTTTTATATATAATGCAAGTCCGATATTATTTTCTTTTAATGCATCAGGCATATTCATCATTGCTTCTGAACCTCCGCTGAACATATATTTATAAAGAGACTCCTTATTAGCAGGAGCAATCTTATATTCACCATTATTAAAATCCTCATGAGATAAGGTATTAATAAATGTGTTGAACCCTTCATCCATCCATCCATATTTTCTTTCATTGTTGCCTACTATCATAGGAAACCATGTATGGCCAAATTCATGATCGGTTACTCCAAACAGGTCACCGCCCTGTGCATTGGATCCGCAAAAAACAATTCCCGGATATTCCATTCCGCTTATACTGCTTGCAACATTCGTAGCAGTATTATAGGGATACTCCATCCAACGTTTTGAATAATTTTCTATTGAACCTTTTACATATGCAGTAGATCTTTCCCATCCATCATTTCCATTTGATTCCACAGGATATACACTCATAGCAAGAGCTTTTCTTCCTCCAGCCAGGTTCATTCTTGCAGCATCCCAAATAAAAGCTTTAGATGAAGCCCATGCAATATCACGTGCATTATTAATCTTAAAATGCCAGGTTAGCCTTGCTGTTTGTGGCCTTGATGAGGGGTCGTTGATCTCTTCAGAGCTTCTTATAATAACTGTTTTGTCACTTTGCTTTGCTTTATTAAATCTTTTAACCTGCTCTGCAGTTAAAACTTCATTGGGGTTTTGCAGGTCGCCGGATGCTGCTACAATATGGTTTGAGGGAACATTAATTGTAAAATCAAAATCCCCATATTCCAGATAAAATTCTCCACCTCCTAAATATGGCAAGGTATTCCAGCCCTGAACATCATCAAAAACACACATACGCGGATACCATTGTGCTATTGCATAAATATCTCCATTTTTTGTGGGCAAAATCCCTGTTCTATCTGAGCCGGCCGGAGGAATTAAAAATGTATATTCAATTTTAAATTTCATTGTACCTCCATTTGCAGTAAGCGGCTTTGGTAAAATGATCTGCATTCTTGTATCCGTAATTTCCGGAGTTATATTTTTTTCAGTTAGCTTACCCTGCGAGGCAGAAACAATTTTTACAGTGTTTATCTTATAACCACCATTGAAAGTAGTATTTATATCTCCATAACGGCTATTAGTAATTGCCGGGAGTTTTAAATGTCCCCTTGAAGCAAGGTCATATAAATTCTGATCGAGCTGGAGCCATAAAAAAGATAAAGCATAAGGGCTGTTATTAGTATATGTAATAGTCACGCTTCCGGTAATTTTATTATTAACATCATCTAAAGAAACTGCAATTTTATAGCTTGCTTTGTTTTGCCAATATTTTGGTCCGGGCTCCCCTGTTGGAGCCCTGTATTCATTTATACCCGCAGGATAAAATAAAGGGGAGAATAAAACATGCTGATCATATTTTGATTTGTTATCCTGTGCTGATACTGCTATAGTAAAAAGAATAAAAAGGATAGAAAGCATTTGCTTTAAGATCATATGAATAATTGATTTAAATTAACATGTTATCAAAATTCTTTTTGCCAGCTTACGCCAACTGATCCCTGGAAACCGGTGATAGGTGGATGAACTTTTTTAAGGTGTATAGATATTGACCGTATATTATCATATTTATTTTTGATTGACATACCAATATCCATCACAACCGTTTCCAGCAAAGTTGATGGAATATTCATACGGTGTTTAATGATTTCATAAACATCAACATAATTAATAGTTTGTTTAATCGAGTTTATTACTTCCTGTTCTTCGTGAAATTGAATGGTTGCGGACAGTTCAAATTCAGTACCTAAAATTTTTTCTTCATCATCAATTCCATGATAAGAATAGAATAATACATTATGGAGATGTATTGTTATCATAATACTCAACCTTAAAAGGGCTTTTATTCTAAATACTTAAGGGACTAAGAATTGAATTAATAATATTTAAAAATAAAACTTTTCCATCTTCCCTTTGTGAGATGGGCTACAATCCCTTTTCACTTAAGTATCTTTCAGCATCAAGGGCTGCCATACATCCGCTGCCCGCTGCAGTTACAGCCTGCCTGTATATTTTGTCCTGCAAATCGCCTGAAGCAAAAACCCCCTCAATGTTTGTTTTTGAAGTACCAGGAATAGTTTTGATATACCCACTCTCATCCATATCAAGCCAACCTTTAAAAATAGAAGAATTAGGTGTATGGCCTATGGCTACAAAAAAAGCACTGATTGGAATCTCTGTTTTTTCGCCGGTCAGGTTATTTTTTATTCTTACAGCTTCCACTTTTTTCTCCCCAAGAACCTCATCAGTTTCAGTGTTCCAGTATATTTTAATATTTTTTGTTGCCAATGCTCTTTCCTGCATAATCTTACTTGCTCTCATCTCCCCTCTTCTTACAAGCATGTGAACAAAGCTGCAAATCTTACTTAAATATAAGGCTTCTTCTGCGGCAGTATCTCCGGCACCAACAATAGCCACTTCTTTATTTTTAAAAAAAAATCCATCACATACTGCACATGCGCTTACTCCATAACCATTTAACCGTTGTTCGCTTTCAATTCCCAGCCATCGGGCGCTTGCACCTGTGCTTAAGATAACGGTATCGGCCTCAATCCATTTCTCTTCATCTATCTGAACTTTGTAGGGTGACCCGGAGAAATCTACATCTGTAGCTAATCCATACCTTATATCAGTTCCCATCCTGGCAGCCTGCTTTTCAAAATTGATCATCATATCGGGGCCTTGAATTCCATCGGGGTAACCAGGATAATTTTCAACGTCGGTAGTTATTGTTAGTTGTCCGCCTGGTTGAATGCCCTGGTACAAAACCGGCTTAAGATTAGCTCGTGCCGCGTAAATAGCGGCAGTGTATCCTGAGGGCCCTGATCCTATAATAAGGCACCGTACTTTCTCATTTATATTATTATCCATACTGTGTAAATTCTTTAAGATTCCGGAGACTAAAATGCAAAGTTATACGTGTGATCTAATTATACTTGCATAAGAACCAATTGTAAGTACATGCCCCCGCAGATAAACTGAGGTGTTTGCCAAAAGTACTAATTATGTAAATTGAATTTCTGAGATATTGTTATTACAAGGATAACCATATCACGGAATTATAAAAATAATTAATCTCTTTTGAATCAACAGAATACAATCGCAAAAATCCCTAAATAAAAAAACCGTCCCTGAAGCAGGAACGGTTATTAAACAAATAAATTGATTAACCTAAATACGCTTTCAATGCACTGCTGTAGCGTGCCTTTTGTAAACGCTTGATCGCCCTTTCTTTGATCTGGCGGATACGTTCTTTGGTCAGGTCATATTTCTGTCCGATCTG
>JBDSAQ010000364.1:0-4371 GCA_039922095.1 Ginsengibacter sp.
CACTTTGAAAATTCAAATCAAAAGAGGCGGAATCAATATCAAAAATGTTAAGCATTTCATCTGAGAAGAACACTTTGCCTGTAGCAACATCTCTTTCCCAGTTACCAAGATGGGCAATGTGCTGTGCCTGGTTTAATTTCTCATCACTTGATTTAATATTCTCCCGCATGGCGATCAGCGCTTTTCCTAAAACATCATCTGGCCCCAGCGGCTCAAAATAACTGTTAAAATTCCTATTACCTACTTCTGAAGCAAAAGCTGCAGTGGCATGGAGTTTTTCAGAAAGATTATTAACAGAGCCGATCATTTCACCGATCTCATCATTGGTTAATTTATTATCTACTTTTTTGATAATTCCCTTACCAAGATCATTTATAATATTCCTGATCTTATTGATTGGTTTAATAATAATCCTTGCCATGTATAAGGAAAGAAAAATGCCCATACAAATTATTGTAATTGCAAGAACTAAAATCAACATCCTCAGGAGCATAAAAGATTCTTCAAGATCTTTATTATTTTGCATTCTTACCTCCTCCCCTGTGGCCTCCAACCTGGACAGGGTGGTCATTATTGCTGAAGTTCGTGGAAGTAATTCATCTTCTACCATTCGTTCTGCTTCCAGTTTTATAACAGGGTCATCATAGTCTTCGAATTTTTGCAGTGAGGTCATGATCTTTTTTTGGATCAAGAGGAGCTGCTCAAATTCAACAAATATTTTGCTTAAGCTCTCTTCCGAGGCTTTGTCATCCCAGTTTGCAGACAATAAATTTAATCTCCGTTTCAACTTCGGATAATCTGAGTGATGAAGCCTTATTAGCGCATCTTTATCTTCCTGGCTTGATCTTAAAAATACCCAATTGGTAGTGTACATTTTTGATGCTATAAGCAAGTCATCAAAATCTCCCAAGCTTTCAAGTGAAGGATCGGTTACCGTAGAAACTTTTTCCGAGAGTTCTCTGTTATTACTCAAAGTAATAAGGGAAGCAATACCGTTTACTACAAACAATAATACTAATAGGAAAAAGCTTCCATAAATTCTATTTTTAATGCTAACGTTCATTATTTGTATTTAAAACAAATCAATCATTGTTGCGCCACCCGGCGTCTGATTTCCCTTTCAAAATTCATAATGTAAACCTGCAAGCAACATTATTGGTGTACAATCAGTGTGAAAAAATTCTCTGGATTTATTATTTAATATATTTTTTGCGGTGCAGAAAAAATGCAGGCCTGTAACAGGCTCATACGAAATGGTTGTATTTAAAATTAATTTTTCCTTGATGTGATCCACACCTCTTATACCATCATGAAATATATTATTAGATAAATGCTGATAGGTTTGAGACGAATAATAATATCCATTAATATTAAAGTTGATTTTTGAAGTAAGCATATAATTAACCGACGCACCGCCGAACACAGAAGGGGTATTTTTATAATCTGTTTCTTCACCAACGGCGGAGTAAATGTTATTATTTGTGGGATCGTTGTTTATACCAAAAAAACCCGGTATTGCATCAGGGGTATTATTAAACTCGGAATAGTTTTTAATCTTTGTAAACTGAAACGTGGCAAATGGTTTTACTGTGAGCTTTTTTGAGCTATAGGTTAAGGAAACCGTTGCACCGTTTTGTGTGAGTTCCATAGGTATGTTGAGAGATTTAAAAGGAATTACACGAATTGTATCTTCGCTGCGAACTTCAACATACGGACCCGCTGTAACGAGGTTGTTGTAATTTTTTGCGTTGATATTGAAAATTTCAACATCAATATTCAGCTTGTTTGTGAGCTTTCCCCTGTAGCCCACTTCAAACATTTTAGCGGTAAGGAGCTTAAGATTTTTATTACCTTCCAAAGCAATTCTTGTAAATTGGTTATAGCCGCTGGGGAAATAACGAATTGTTTGATCAACATAAGTATCAAATATAGAAGCAGAACGTGGAGAGCCTGAAACCACTGCTCTAAACAGGTTTTTATTATCATGTTTGTAGGTTGCAGCAAGTTGATAGGAGAAATAAGTTTTGTCAGGATAATTAAATTTATCAGCTCTTAATCCTGCGGCTAATCTCAATTTTTTTTCTAATAATTTATAATCTGCACGCAACGATGCTGTGCCAATAGTGAGTTTTCTTTCCCCATTCAGGATGCCATTTTTAAGAATTAAGTTAGCGTATTTAGTATCGTCGTAAATAGCACTTCTGTAACTTAAACCCGGTTTAATTGAGAGCTTTCCTCTTGTGTAATTATATTCAAGGTTGGCATCAAAGTTATTAAACTCATACTTATTGCCAGGGTCATTATCTGTTGATTGCGTGCCACTGTTAAATGAGGCCTGGGCAGATATGTTGTTTGCATTAATCCTTAAGTCGGCATACTTTGTTTGAGATACTGCAGTGGAAAGAGGAGTAATTTCATTTTCTGTTGATACTCTTTGCGCCATCGAATTCTGGGCGCCTGCAGCAAAATTGATTTTCACTTTGGCAGCGGGGGAGTAATTTAAAAAAATATTGCCCGCATATCGCTTCAATGCAAGCTCAGGATGAGGATAACGCTCAGGCATATTCTTTATGGTATCTCCTAATAAGTTAAGCCAAGCTGCGGAAATTTCTTTTGATTCATTTGTGTAGTAATTATAATAGGAGGTTTGTGTTCTATCCCTGTGATGGTAATTTCCTGATGCAATCATGCTCAGTTTTTTATTGAACCTGTAACCGACAGTGGCATTAGTAATTAATGTATGGTAACTTCCGGTTTGTGTATTTGCCATTGCATAAAAACCGTCTTTCTTAATTTGTTTTGTTATTATATTGATTACCCCGTTTACTGCATTGGGGCCATACAAGGCAGCTGCAGGCCCTCTCACCACTTCAATTTTTTCAACATCATTGATACTAATTGGAAACGTTTCCCAAAAAGTTCCTCCTTTAAAATAACTGTATATAGGGCGATTATCTATCATTACCAGTGTAGTGGTGTTAGAGGTTAAATCAAATGCGGAATTAGGTGGAAGGTTGTCCATACCACGAAGCTGAATATCATAGTTCCCATTGCTTTGTTCCCTTACAATCAGTCCCGGCACAAGTCGTAATGCCTCCATAATAGACGTGCATCCTGTTCTAAGAATTTCTTCTCTTGTAACAACAGAGGCTGATAGTGGAGCATCAAAAAGCAGTTCCGATTCTTTGGAAACAGAAACAATTTTTACATTAAGCAAATCTTTTAAGCTTAGGTCTTCATAGGCGCTAAGCCTTGCAGTATCTACCTGGCCGTATACATTGGTAAGCCCGATAGTAATTGTAAATGAAAGGATGTGCCTGATAAGCAGCTTTATCATTTGGATTTTATTATACTTAATTTTTCATCAGATTTTAGAATTTATCTTTTTTATTCATATCACGGCAAACTCAAAAACTTAAAATTCATAGTTAATGCCTCCCAGTAACATAAATGGTACATCATCAGCTCCGAAGAATTCCCTTGATTTATTATTTAGTATATTTTTACCGGTGCAGAAAATATGCAATCCCTTTCTTGGTTCATACGATACGCTGGAATTAACAACCAATTTTGCATTGATATGATCAATGCCTCTTATGCCATCATTAAATACGATGTTGGATACATGGTAATAGGTTTGAGACGAATAATAGTAAGCGTTTAAGTTGATATTCAATTTTGCAGCAGGCATATAATTAATCGTTGCCCCCCCAAAGACTGAAGGTGTGCTTTTAAGTGCTGATTCTGTACCCATTCCTGAATAGATATTATTTTGGAAAGGATTTTTTAGTAGTGGCCAGTCAGCGTCAGGAGTATTAAGGAAGGGAGTATAATTCTTTACCCTGGATCGCTGAATGGTGATAAAAGGTTTTACCTGAACTTTCTTTAACTGGGAGGTAAACGATACAGTGATGCCCTGCTGATGCAACTTCACCGGAAGGTTGGTTGGGACAAGTGGCGTTACAAAAATTGTGTCGTTGTCTTTTAGTTTTACGTAGGAAGGATTATAGGCAATGCTATTATAGTTCTCTGAGCTGATATCGAAGACTTCCACATCCACAAATAATTCCGGAGTAATTGTTCCTCTGTATCCGACTTCCAGCAAATTAGCCGTAAGCAGTTTAAGATTTCTATTTCCCTCAACCGCTATACGCATATATTTCTGATAACCTATCTGGTAATTACCTACCAGTTGGTCAACATAAGTATCGTAAATAGTAGCTGAACGTGGCGCCCTGGAATAAACTGCTCTCACCAGGTGTTTTTTACTCAATTTATAAGTAGTTGCCAGATTGTAAGAAATATATGTTTTCTCAGGTAAATTGAATTGATTTGCAGCAAATCCTGCTACCAGTCTCAATTGATTATTGA
>JBDSAQ010000365.1:0-5343 GCA_039922095.1 Ginsengibacter sp.
GGAATTAGGATTGCCTGATCTATGCAGGGGTCCCGTTAAACCCCAGTCCTGGTTACTGCTTGAAGCATCGCCAATGATCACATCGGTTTGTGAGATGCCCGCAAAACTTAAACAGATGAACAGCGTAATAAGCCAACCCCGCAATATATTTTCTATGACTCTGTTTTTTGAGTGCGTATAAATTTCTTTCATACTTTATCTTTGAAATTTGTGTTTAATATTTGATTGGTAAAAGTGGAATGAACACACAAGTTTTACAATAGCTGATTATAGCTATACAGACCGTTTGCACATGTACTCGCAATAATCTGGAGACAAAAAGAATTAGCTAAATCCCAAAGGGTAAAATGCGGAGAGGTTGTTAGAAATATATAGAAGAATGGCAGCTGTAACAGCACAGGTCAGGAAGATTGGTACTAAAATTTTTTATAAAGAATTTTACGCCTGCTCATTACAATTTGTTCCAATTGCGAAGCATCAAGGTATTAGGGTGTTGCATTTATTGATTATAATGGTTTTTGTTACTCAGGTTATAGATAAGCGAACTACTCACTTAACAAAAGTTCCAAAACAGATTCGGCACTACCGTGGAAACTGCTACCGTCGCTTATGTTCAAACCATGCTCCGGCAAAACAGGCGCTGCTGTTAGCCGTATTGTTAGTTTACCAGCGTTGTTAAACTGGGTATTAGCGCCCGTTAAAGACGCGGCTCTAAAATCGGCATTATTCACTGTAGTATTTAATATGTTAATTACACCGGCTGTAGTATTAGTGAAAAGACCACCATTGAACATATCTATTCCCCGGCGGGAGAAATTAGCCAGGTTTCCAATTTTTAAATTGCCGCTATTAGTGTATGCAGAACCTGCGCCAAAAATTGAAAGGCAGCTGCTTGTGGGACCAACGGCATTGTCAATCTGGATTACCGCATTATTTTGATTAGTACATTTTGCTCCTGACGACACCACCATTCCATCAGACAGGGAAGTTAAATTGCCAATTTTTATAGAACCGGCGTTATTCATTAGGGTTGCAGTTCCAGCCATAGATATCGCAGGGAATACCGATACGTTATTTACCTGGATAGTACCATTTAACAGGTTATTTAATTGAAATCCATTATTCATATTGATACCACATTGACTAAGCTTTGCCAGGTTACCAATTATTATGTTGCCAGCGTTATTTATGCTGCCCATACCATTTCCTGAAACACCATCAAGTAACATAGTGCGGTTAAGTTCAAGCACTGCATCAGCCTGGTTATTAAACTGGCCGCTGCTAATGAAAAGGCAGCTGCGGTATATGGCTGTCGTATTCCCTATTTTAATCTGGCCATTATTAGTGAAAATACTTGTACTATTTAATGCCACACCCCTGCCTTCGTTTGTAATTGTACTTGTGATATTGTTTATTTCAATGGTTGCCGCATTACTATTTGTAAAGTTAGAAGAGTTAAAAAGGCTGATACCTGACCTTTTTAAGGGGCCTGCGTTACCTAATTTTAAAATTCCTGAGTTAATAAAATTAGTAGTACTTGTATTAACACTTATGCCATCTGCAGTAATATTATTGATTTCAATAGTGCCTCCAGCCTGGTTTGTCATTTGCATTCCTCCAGTAATATTTATTCCAGCCTGACCAATGGTTGCAATATTCCCTATTTTAATGCTTCCCGCATTAGTTATAGTGCCAATGCCACTGCCACCAATACCATCCAAACCGGTGCGATTAATTTCGATAACACCGGTAGCCTGGTTAATAATTGAAGAACCTGAAAACATGAAAATTGCGGTAGTCGCAATTCCGGCAAAATTTCCAAATTTGATGGTACCACTGTTCGTAAGTTGTGTTCCTTCATCTGTTAGCTGAAACCCAGTAGCCGCACTACCATTATTATTTAATGTAGCCCCGGCGGCTACAATCAGCTTTGCTCCTGCACTCATTTGAACACGCAAAGTGTTAACGTTAATTCCCGCCGGAATTGTAACTATAGCATTGGCGCCAATGAGGCATTTTGATGCGCCATTAGGTAAACCGCATGGCGACCAGTTTGCCGGGTTATTCCATACGCCAGTATTACCAATCCAGGTTTTAAAATGCTCACTAAATAACGCTGAAACTGTTGAAACAACCAGATCGTCGCCATTGACGGTACCTGTTACTGAAGGGTTGGAAGCAGTGACGCGTATCCGATATTGTGTACCTGCCGCTTGCAATACGGGTATTACTACGTTAATAGTCCCACCGGAAATGGTTGTTAAACTGCCGATAGTAACAGGCGTATTAAAACTTCCGGCAGCATCGCTTAGTTCAGCACTGAAAACATTGCCTTGATTGAATGTGCCTGTAGTTGTATATGGCACTGTAATACTTGCCCCAGGGCAAAAGGGGCTGCCCGGTATAACACCTGTAATCACTGCCTGACTTTGGCTAAGTAAGGGCGTTAGGAATGCAAATAATGGAACAATTATATTTCTGAGTATAGTTAAGATTTTCATGATGCACAAGCTGTGTTTTTTAAAAATGTCTTTAGTTTCGAAAGTTATATTTATAATTTGCCTGGAAAGCATCTCATAATTGCTACAAAAGAAAAGAATAACTATATCAGCCTTTTGTTATGAACAAGTGCCACGGCTTCACCCAGGGAATGCACCTGCAACTTTTCATAAATTTTTTTTACATGGTTGTTTACAGTAAAATAACTGATACCAAGTTCATCAGCTACCATTTTGTAACTAAGTCCCTGAGTTAATTTTTTAAGTACTTCGTATTCTTTGGGTGTAAGATTATAATCAGATTTTTTTGGCTGGCCGCTAAAGTAACGCATTACCTTTAATGCTATTGATGGGCTCATGCCTGCACCGCCTTTCATTACATCATCTATTGCACCAGTTATTTGCTGCACAGATGCGTTTTTTAAAATGTACCCTTCGGCCCCGGCCTGCAAAGCCGCAAACACTTTATCGTCATCATCAAACACAGTTTGCATGATAATTTTAATGTCGGGAAAATTTTGTTTTATTAACCTCACACCGGTAATACCATCTGTACCCGGCATTTGTATATCCATTAAAACAAGGTCAGGATTCAATTCGTTCAACTGATCCACAACATTATCACAATTTTCGAAGCCGCCTATATGTTGCAGATCGGGTGAAAAGGAAAGTAAAGTTTCAAGGCTCTCCCTGCGAAGTTTGTTATCGTCATATACTACGATCCTTATCATTAAGTAAAAATAAACACTTGCAATTTATATTGTATGGCTAATTATAGCTATGGGAAAACTGCAGCTCAACAATGTGCCGTTGCCTGGTAAGGAGGTAATGCTACAATTTCCTTTAAGATGCATACTGCGCTGGTGCATGTTATGTAAGCCATTGCCGGACGTGGCTGTGTTAGTATTAAAACCTTTCCCATCGTCCTTTATCGTTAATATTATTGATTCACTTGTTTGCTGTAAAGAAATCGTGACCGTCGTTGCACCGCTATACTTCGCTATGTTATTCATACCTTCTTTAGCTATCAGTAAAATATTTTTTCGTACAAGTGGATTTTCAATGCGGCTATCCAATCCTTCATCTATATCGTACTCAGTTTTAATTCCTTTACCCGCTAATAATTCCTGGCTGTAATTTTTTAACCTCCCGGCTAAGGAATATTTTTCTTCTCCTGCAGGTTTAAGGCTCCAGATTATATCACTCATCCTGCCTGACAGATCTTTTCCTTGCCGGGAAATCTTACCTATTAATTCTTTAGCCTCATTTTGTTTTACTCCAACCATATTTCCGGCAAGTTCACTGTAGATATGCATGCTGCTAAGCGTTGCGCCAACATCATCGTGCAAATCAGTAATAATGCGTTCTCTTTCCTGATTTATTGCAAGTTGTTTTTCCAGTTTTCTTTTTAATTTTAAACGGTTTGTAATTATAAGGAACGAAGCCACCAGTAAGCTAACAAGTCCGTACAGTAAATACGAAATTGTTTGGCCTTGTTTTATTAGCTTCCTATTATCAATATCCAAAGCGGTTAAAGTATTAATGGCTACATCTTTTTGCTTTATATTGTTGAGGGTATATAAATTATTACTCATCTCCAGGTTTTTGAGGTTGAGTGCACTGTCACTTAATTGCTGCTTTATCTGAAGATATGCGTAAGCTTTTTCATAATCATTTTCCTTGATTGCTATGTTAGCCAATCCCTGGTATGCATTGATGGAAGATGACCAGTTTTTATTGTGTTTGCCAAGGAATAAACTACTGTCAAAATATAATTTTGCTGATGCAATATTGTTTAGTTTAAAATATACTTCACCCATTTTACTGTAGAATTCATCCTGCTGGTAATACTCGCCTTTATCTTTAGATTCCTGCAGCCCCATTCTGTAGTAATACAATGATGAATCAGGCTTGTTCAAACCCAGGTACACATCACCAAGGCCGGTATAGATGTATATCATCCTGTAGCTTATGAGGTTTAACAACGGCGGATTTAGCAATTGAAAATAGATATTCCTGGCTTTTTTAAATTGCTTCATTTTGTAATGCCAGTTTGCAATTGTTTGCAAGCAGGAAGCTTTAGAGTTTATACTTTTTTTTGCTTCCGATAATTGCAGCGCCCTGTCAAAATATTCTTTAGCCCGTCCCATCTGGTGCTGACCCTCAAATATCTGTCCCAAAGCAATTTTACTATAGGGTAATTGAGCTCTCATTTCTTCAGCTGGTGATATTTCGTAAAGGCTATCAGCAGCAGTTAAATAGCGAATGGCAGATAGCTGGTCACCTAAAGGTAAATAAACACGACCCTTTGTTTGGTATAGGTTGGGGAGTAATACTTTATTCCTTATCTGGGCAATTGCTGCAAAGCTTTGGTTTATAAAGATTAGGGCACTGTCGTATGCAGCTTCATTCAAATACACGTTGGCAAGCAGGTGCAGCACATTTATAACATCATTACTATCTGTAGCAGTGGGCGTAAGTGCAAGGCAGGTTTTAAACCATTGCTTAGCCTGGGGTAATTTGCGTGTTGCCCAAAAATATTCACCCAACGCAAAAGCCATCTTTGTTTTTTCTTCCCTGTTTGTACTTTTTGAAAAAATATTTAGTGACTTATTCGCATCGAGTAATTCTGGTTGTGCCATTGCAGTTATTGCCTGCATTACCAGCAACCATAGCGCTAATTTTTTAAGCAACATATTATTTCTACTAATTAAAATGATCTGGAGTTTCCTGAGTTTTCAATTGGGAAACAAGTGCAGTTGTATTTCGATCTCAGTTTTGGCTGATCTGCCGGCAAATGCACCGTCAATTCCTGTCATTGTTTTTTTTAATAATTCAAATATAC
>JBDSAQ010000366.1:0-5011 GCA_039922095.1 Ginsengibacter sp.
ATGCAAAATGTGAATCGGCGTTGTAGGCTCTTACATTACTGATACTCACCCTGCGAAGTGATCCCACTGCTGTACCCTGGGGGCCACGCATACGCGCCGCAAGCCTTAGAAAGATCGGGGCATTTACTATATCTCTCATAGTAATATTTGATATACTGATGTCTTCAAGCAAGCCACCATCCACTGTTTCCAATGCAAGTCCACGGCAATAATCAAATACGCAATTACTAATCGTTATATTTTTAAATCCTCCGTTTGATTCGGTTCCAAATTTTATTCTTCCTGTAGGGCCTTCTTTATCAGGGACACTGTTCCACTCTTTACGTTCATAAGTGCCTTTATAAAAAGTTCCAAGATCATAACCGCTCACTTCGCAATTGGTGATAGTTACATTTTGTGTGGGCTTTGCATAACCCAAAGCAAAAGAACTTTTTAAACATATAGCATCATCGTATGGGCTGTTAATAGTGCAGTTAGAGATACGAACATTGCTGCAACAATCTATATCCATACCATCCCTGTTGGTATCCATTTTTAAATTATCAATGGTAAGATTATCAGCACCCGTTGCCAGTATTCCAAAATGCCCCCCATTTAAAATGGTGAAATCTTTTATGATAACGTTGCGGCAAAGTTTTAAGCTGATGGCCTTATTGCCCATTCCCTTTCTTTGTGCCCCAAGGCCCCGTGATAACCCTTTTCCGTAAATAGCTCCTGTGCCAAGTATTGAAATATTTTCAAGATTCTCACCCCATATAAGACTATTGTGCCAATGACTATGTCCAAAATCCTGGTAATGATATTTATCACCCCATTCATTTGCCTCAGCTTCATCATAGCCTGTAAGTGCCGCTGAATCTGAATTAGCGGCTACAATAGTACAGCCCTGATCAAGGTATAAAGCTATATTACTTTTTAAATGAATTGAAAAACTGAGGTAAGTCCCCGGCGGGAAGTACACTGTGCCCCCGCCTCTTTTTACTGCACTGTCGATGGCATCATTAATGGCTTTCGTGTCTAATGTTTTACCATCTCCAACCGCTCCGAAATCTTTAATGTTTATTCCCTGGCGGTATTTGCAGAAAGCCGCAGAAGATAAGGAGAGATGTAAAAAAAGTATCCCTATTATATGAGGCAATATTTTGGTAATTCTGTGGTTGAAGTTATTATTCATAGTGAAATAGTTCTATTCTTTAAAGTTGAATAATTTAGAAAATATGTTGGCTGATAAAGATAGGTTCCCTTATGTTCTTTGTCCTTAAGAATCAATTACCATCTGGTTTTGCTGTTTCAATAAATGAGCTTGGGGGCAATTTCCATTCTTCAACAGGGTCAGGATAAGCAGGATCAAATAATGGCAATTGTTCTTTCAAATATTTTGCTAACGCAGGAACATTTTGTTGAATTTCATTAACTACGCATTTTGCCAGTTCATATGCACCATAAGCACTGAAATGAGTATTGTCCTTTACATCTTTGAGCTGGTTGGGATATGTGTTGGCAGCAAAATGAACAAAAGCTTTCACAGATTTTTCAGGCCCCAAACCCTCATACAAAGTTTTACTCATGGCATTCAGGTCAATGAGGGCAACACCTTCTTCCCTGGCGGTTTGCCGCATTGCTTCAGGATAGTTCAACAAAGAATTAGTAATATGCCCGGTTGAATCAAAGGTTCTTCTGTTAACGGAAGTAACCAATACAGGTATTATGTTTTGCTTTCTGGCTTCCATAATCCACTCCTTTAATGTTTGCTTATAGGAGGTAAAAGGATCTAAGAAATTATCCCCCGGCTTTTGATCATTATGTGCAAATTCAATAAACAAATAATCCCCGGGCTTAGCCATGCTCCATAATTTTTCCAACCGTCTTTCGCCCTTGAAGGCTTTTAAAGTTTCACCCGATTCGGCATAGTTAGCTATTGCAATAATTTTAGGCTTAAAGAAAACGGGAATCATTTGTCCCCATGAAGCCCAGGGTTCTTCAGCCTGGTCTACAACAGTTGAGTTGCCAGCAAGAAAAACAACAGGGATATTTAAAGCGGGTGAAATCTCAACCCCACAAATTTTTGGTGAGGTATTATTGAATTCTAATGTGAGCTTATCATCCCAGTGCAGGTAAAAGATCTCCCTGGATTTTAATCTTACTTTATTATTAGCGGGTCTTATTATGCTATCCCTAAGATGAACAGTAAATTCCTGGTTTGTGAATTTTCCATTTTCAGTTTCTATTCTCTCTACCATCAATCGCCTGCACTCTGCCTTAATAGTGGTAGCTGAGGTTCCTTTTTTATCTCCTAATATTATTCTTACATTATAGTTGCCTTCAGCAAGTTTCACAGAAAAATAAAAAGGCTTGTTACATGTTATATAATCATCCCTTAGTGCGTCTTTGCCTTTATAAGATGTGCCGATAAGATTAGATGAAAACTCAAAGCCATAACCCTTTTCCGCGGTATACCTTGTTTCAGGTAATACTTTTATATATCCTTTTTGCACCTTTCCAGGGCCAAAATCGAATTTAAAAGATTGTGCCCTGCATAAAGCTGATGCAACAATAGCTGCGAAAAAAAATATTGATCGTTTATTAAATATCGTTTTCATTTTACAAGAGGTTATAAATTGATTGTTTATTTAAAAAGAGGTTATTCCGTTTTTGATTTTTAAATTTCCGTCAATTTGAACTAATAAACCTTTTGAGTAAATCAACCAGAGATTTTCATGCGTATCTTCTTTTATATCGGTAATAATGCCATAGGAAGCAGAAGCTTTATCGTCAAAATAAGTGAGCTTGTTATTTGATAAGGCGTATATGTATAAACCATCGTATTATAAAGAAACCAATAATTTCCTTTCCTACTTTTACTATTGAATTAATTTTTTTTGTGGTAAACATATTCAAAGATTTTTGAGTTGCTGCTTCGCTTAAAGGCAACCCTTATCCGGCCTGCGATGCATCCTTCTACAAAAACTTTTTGTTATTATCCGGGAAACAAAAAAGCTGCTGCTGATTATTGCATTGTCGTAGGTTTCACAAAAGAAATGATGGCCTTATACTTGTCAACCGCGATGATAAACATTAATATTTACCGATGTTAGAGTTAATGATAGGAACCATTATTTATTAGCGAAGGCTAATTTAGTACCCTGAGTATACTGGTTCCTTACACCAACAAGCGTGAAGCAGTACTGTTAAAAATTACTATTGAATAACATGAAGACAGGGTTCTGCTTCAGACAGAAATGAGCCACTACATGACAGTTCATTTATTTACTTTTATTTCGTTTCGTGAATAGCTAAAGTTCGGGCTTAACAAACGATTGTATGTACCTACCGATTAAGTGTTTTGTTCTCTTCGTTTTTTTACGATTGCTGTTATGGACCAGCAAAGACACGTAAAAATTGCTTTTGCAAAAAAGTGATCTTATCACAGAATTAAACGAAAAACAATCGCATTTATAATGATTGATTTATAGAATTCTTTCAGTATTTAGATAACATTTTTCTCAATAATTATTTTCGACCGGTTTTCTTTATTTGGTATAATCACGCCCCGCACTTACTTATACATTTAAAGGCTTTGTGACTAAGCAACCCGAAGCACTTTTAATGTTAAATGAAGATCAATATTCTATGCTTATCCCGGAAGAATATATGAACCCACCAGCAACACCATTAAACAAATAAACAATAAAAGAGTTTCAATATGATTACTAGCTTAGATTAATAAAACTAGTATCCTGGGTTTTGCATTGCTTGCTTTTCTGCAGGTGTTAAATTAATATCATTGCTTCGTATCGCATCTAAGAATGTTTGTGGAATTGGCCGCAAAACATGTTTATCTCCAACATTCACGGCAGCTTCAACATTAAATGCCTTTGCTCTTGGAACTAATGTTTTTGTTCTTGACAGGTCTTCCCAACGTAAATACTCGCCACATAGTTCACGAGTCCGTTCATTTAATATTAAACAGAGCATTCTATCATAGGCACTTGACAAACCTAATGTGCTAATAATAAATTCATCTTGTGCAGGTAAAGTAGCAACACTTGCAATAGCCAGGCTTGTAGAGGCTGCTGTGGTTACCGGAATATCATTTGATTCATAATATGAATTTGCCGGGTAAAATGAATTGATAACTCCTGGTGGCTGAAGTGACTGCGACTGTACTGTATTACCTCCATCATAATAAGCAGACCTGTTTTCTCCGCTTGCATATTGTCCACGTTGGCGAACTGCATTAATATATGGCAGCGCATCAGCATAATTACCCGTACCAGCTTTGGCTAACCTGATCTTTGCTTCTGCTGCGATCAAATAAGTTTCAGCTGAACGGGCTAAAATAAAATCTCTATGACCAGGCAAATCATTCAATGCATTTCTTGAACCATCAAAATGTTTACTTAATGGTGGGAAAGCCTGGTAAACGGTTGTTAAATCAGTATTTAATGCCACGTCGCTTGTACTACCATTAGGATAAGCAACGTAAACAGTTGGTATTGGACGGGTAGTAATTGGATCTATGATCAAACTAGCAGCGGGAACTGTACTTTTGCAAATTTTTGATTTAACCCAGTTACGGGGGTCACCAGGTTGATTGATGATAAACATCATTCCCAGATCACCTTTTACATTCGGAGCAACTGGTGATGCTCCATTTAATGTCCATTTAGTTCTAAAGGATTTCCAGAATCTTGAATCATTTACCCGGTCGTAAATACGATAGTCGTAATAGGTTGTTGCCATCCTGCTAAAAGGTCTTTGACCAGCTAAATCACGGGCCAATTGATCCTGTATATCATACCTTGCAACAAAATATAAATGCTGTGTATTTCCAACGGCGTTATTTGTCGTTACATCATTGGTCATCTGGGCTGACAAAATAACCTCAGGAAGAGTTTCATTTGCAGAATTAATACCAGTAAAATTCCATAAAGCAGCAAAGTTTGAAGCTAAAGGGTGATTTGCTATTACCTGATCACATAAAGGCCCGATAGCAGCAAGATCAGCAGCA
>JBDSAQ010000367.1:0-6874 GCA_039922095.1 Ginsengibacter sp.
CCTTCCATATAATTACTTTGATAAGCTTTACCTGCATTATAGGCTGGGGCATACGCATTACCACGTATTGATGCGATAGAAGAAATACAAGCAATTTGTCCATAGCCCTGGTTGAAAAAATAATTGAATGCATAAGAAATAATCTCTACAAATCCATATACACTAACTTCTGTTGTTTGCTTTTCAATATCACGGTCAAGCTGTTCACTTACTTCACCATAACCACTACAATAAATAATAATATCAACACCATCCAGTTTTTCAATCATATTTCGCAGATGTAAAATATTTTCTTTGCCTGTTACATCAAAACATTCTGTAGCAATATTTTTAGGAAATTTCTTTTGCAAAGAAATAAGAAGCTCATTTCTTCTTCCGCTTGCTGCAACCATATAGCCTTTGCGGGCAAAAAGTTTAGCTAATTCCCTGCCCATGCCTGATGTAGCGCCAATAATAATTACTTTTCCTTGCTTATGGCTGGCCGTTGTACGTTGATCGTTCACCGTAGACCGGCGTGCATATTTCACAAATCATGTTTTATTGGTTAGATAATAATCCGGTTAACAGGCCTTCAGTGTTGATAGTTTCTTGCCCCAAATATCAGGCTTCCTATTCTCACCATATTACTTCCTTCCTCTATCGCAATTTTATAATCAGCGCTCATACCCATGGAGATAGTTGATAGCTGATAATTGATAGTTGATAGTTGGGTGTATTTATCAAAGAGAGATTTTAAATATCTGAACTCACTTCTTACTTTTTCTAAATTATCTGTAAAAGATGCTATACCCATAAGGCCACAGATTTTCACATTTGCTAATTGTTTTTCATTAGTATTGAGCTGTGTAAATAATGTTGAAAGCTCATTTTCACTTAAACCGAATTTAGTTTCTTCCATTGCAATGTGCACCTGCAGGAGACAGTTTATAACCCGGTTATTTTTTCCTCCTTCCTTATTAATTTCTTCCAACAATTTTAAGCTATCCACACCCTGTATCAATTCAACAAAAGATGCAATATACTTTACCTTATTAGTTTGTAAGTGCCCTATAAAATGCCAGTTTATATCTTTTGGCAATGCCTCATACTTATCAACTAATTCCTGCACATAATTTTCTCCAAAGTCTCTCTGTCCAAGGTCATAAAGCTCTTTAATATCCGCTACAGACTGAACTTTTGACACTGCAACTAATTTTACATTCTTACCTAAAAAAAATTTTAAGTCAAGATAATTTTGTTTTTTAACTGCCATGTCAATTCTGTATTAGTTTGGATGAGTACCGTAATGCTGAATAGGAGATGCAATAGTACTGAGTTATTACCTATCAAAATATCAGGACAATTTAAATTTTGGATTATCAGGATAAAATTTGATAAAATCCCATTAATGATGTTGTGAAGATTGGAAACATTCAATAAATACTTTTCCAAAAAAAAATTATGGCAAAGTCATCAGGAAAAAGTTCAGGTAAACGCACCCTAATAGAACCTAATGGAGATAAGAGATATATCCGTCGGGATGAAAAGGGCCGGATTAAAGAAAGCGACGATGTGGGAAGATCTTTAAGCAGAGATATAAAGCAAACCGCTAAAACTAAAGTAGAACCCGGGCAAGGTGATAAGGGCGATAAGCCCGTAAAGAAATCCGGAGCAAAAAAATCGGGGGCCAAAAAGAAGTAATTTCCTTATTTGAGAATTACCTGCTACAAAGATTTTAATATTTAATTTGAGTTAGGGGTAAAGCCTATGACTAAAACGATATGCGCTGCTGTTATAGGTTAGTGATATTATTATGTCTTGCTCTATAGCTTGCTATTAACCATTGCAGGTTATAATGAAATATTATTACAACAGAAAATATTGCTCTCTGGCGCTTTCATGATTACTGGCATACAGTATTAGCTAAAAATATTAAAGAAAATATGAAAATAATTAATGGACTGCTATTTTTTGTTATGTCCTTTATACCCGGTATTGAAAAAGCTTTCAGCCAGCGGTATCAAGGATTTTTTGATATGCATATTCCACATGCCCCTGATTTTGTAACCATAACCGGGAAACCGACTGTCTATTACGAACTTCATCTATCCAACCTTGCAAGCGACTCAATAGTCCTGCAAGGGTTGGAAGTAATTGATGCTTTTGATTCTACGGTTGTCTTCTTAATAGATAAAGATGATTTGAAGAAAAGATATGCCAGAGTTGAAGCAAATGCTATAGACAAAGAATGCATGCTTGCTCCTGGGATTCATGTATAATCTATCTGGAGTATGGCTTACGAAATCATATAAAAACTGTGCAACTATCTCATCACATTCAGTTTGAGATTCTGTATCCCTATGGAAAAAGATCATATTCTATCCAGGGAGTTTTTGTGAACGTATCAGAAAAAACTCAACTAATTTTAGGACCGCCATTAAGTGATGGTCCATGGGCAGCAGTTTACGAACCTTCCTGGGAACGTGGCCATCGCAGAGTAATTTATACGGTGGATGGAAAGGCCCGCATTCCCGGACGTTTTGCCATTGATTTCATAAAGCTGGATAATCAAGGTCGCTATGCACTTGGAGATAATAACCTCATAAAAAACTGGTATGGATACGAGGATGATGTTTTAGCAGTGGCAAACGGAGTTGTTGTTTCAACCCAAAGTAATTTTCCCGAAAGCCCAACTTTGTCGGAGCATCCAAAATATATTGCTGATAAGGCCACTGGCAACTATATCTCCATTGATATAGGGAATAACCACATTGCATTTTATGAACACCTAAAACCCGGAAGTATTAAAGTTAGGCCCGGACAAAAAGTAAAGAAAGGAGATATAATTGCTTCTGTTGGTTTTACTGGTCAAACTACAGGCCCACATCTTCACTTTCATGTCGCTAACGTAAATTCGCCTTTAGGTGCAGAAGGAATTCCTTTTGTATTTGATCATTATACCCTTTTAGGTTCATATGTTGATTTTCAAAATTTTGGAAAGAAACCCTGGGTACCAGTAAAAGATTTGAATCAGTTGAAAGTCATTGAAGAGCGTCCTGCTCCAAACTCCATAGTTAAGTTTCAAATTAAAGAGTAACTATTTCCATATCAATTTTTCTTTTTAGATACCATGAACACATAAATCCTTTTATTTATCATGCACAACCATTGAATGTATTGAGGTGATGAGCCGGACTCTGCGTTCAATTATAGATGTATGATAAATCAATAAGCACATAATTTTTATTCAATGCTATAATTACTTTAGTAATCTAAAATGCTCACCAGTGGACTTCGGGCTTCTATAGACTCAGCTACGACTTACCTCTGTAATATCAATACAAACATTCGCACAAATATTTTCAAATAGCCATAGGGGTAAAACTCTCTATGATTGTTATTATTAAAACTACTTTTGAATGCAGCTTTAATCTTATCACAGGACTACCAGATCGTACGAATGGAATTAGAGAGTGAATCCATTACTAAATTATTGGCGAGACGGGATGAATCTGTCTTTGAACAGGTATTTAAATCACATTTTAAAAATCTGCATGCCTATGCATTCACCATACTTAAAGACCAGGACGAAGCTGAAGAAATAGTGCAGCAAGTCTTCTTTAAACTCTGGGAACGGATGGAAACTATTTCCATTTCAGGCTCTGTAACGGCTTATCTCTACCGGGCAGTACATAACGAAAGTCTGAATTATATAAAGCACCAGAAAATAAAATCGAATCACCGGTTACATGTGGCATATAGTATGAAAAACGAAACTGATAATGCCTCAAAAAAAATGCTTGACAATGAGTTGAAAAGCAGACTGCATGTGGCGCTGAATGAACTGCCGGAACAATGCCGTACTATTTTCCAGATGAGCCGTTTTGATGAATTGAAATACAGGGAGATTGCCGGTAAACTGGAAATCTCTGTGAAGACAGTGGAGAATCAAATGGGAAAGGCGTTGAAGTTGCTTCGTACAAAGCTTGTTGATTTTTTGCCTTTATTAATTTTATTATTTATCAGTTAATATTATAAACCTGGAACAGCAATCAAACCATATTATTGATAACCTGCTTGTAAAATACCTGCTGGGCGAAACATCTGCCGAAGAGGAAAAGGAAGTAAATGATTGGATCATTTCTAATGAAGCGAACCGTAAATATTTTGAACAGTTTAAATTGATTTGGGACACCAGCAAACATTTAGCATTGACATCGGCAGTTGACGAAAATAAAGCGTGGGAAAATCTGCATAAAAGAATTGCTAACAGGGCACAAGGCAATAAAAAGAGCATACGCTTTTCATTGATAAGAGTAGCTGCTGCAGCTGTTCTTATCATCGGATTTGGCCTGATCAGCTATATTATCTTCAATAAAGAAAATGCCCCAAAGGAATTAGTTTTACAGTCACAACAACAGGTAGTAAATGATACCTTGCCCGACGGTTCAATGGTTACGCTGAATAAAAGATCATCTATTTCCTACCCGTCCCGCTTTACAGGACATACAAGAAAAGTTGTTTTAAAAGGAGAAGCTTTTTTTAATGTAAGTGCAGATAAAAACAAGCCTTTTATTATCAGTGCAGGAGATGCAGAAATAACCGTGGTAGGAACATCATTTAATGTGAAGAATGAGAATGAGCAAACACAAGTAGTGGTTGAGAACGGTATTGTACGGGTTAGAGAAAATGGAAAAACGATTGTGCTTAATGCCGGTGAGCGTACGACTGTTTCGGGTGCTATCGTTATACCGGTTAAGGAAAAGGTTACTGATAAATTATATAACTATTATCGCAGCCGCGAATTTGTTTGTGATGATACACCGCTATGGAAACTTATTGAAGTAGTTAATGAGGCGTATGATGTAAATATTATTTTCGGAAAAAAAGAATTAAGAGACCTCCGGATGAATACAACCTTTTATAGCCAGCCACTGGACCGAATACTCGATATAATCCATCAAACATTCGACATACAGATTACAAGAAATGGCAACCAGATAATTTTGGAATAACGGTCAGAATTTAAAATGGGAAACAAAAATTTTTTTAGCCTCTGCATTTTGATTTTACTGTTCGGCTGTACCAGTTCATATGCGCAAAATTTATCAAAAACTATAACGCTCGCTGTTAACCGGCAACGGCTGGATAATGTATTAGAGATATTAAGTAATAAAGGAGATTTTTATTTTTCATATAGTTCCGGAGTAGTAAAGAAAGATAGCCTTGTTAGTTTTATAGCCAGCAATAAAACGGTTGGCGAAATACTGCATCTTATCTTCAATAATACTTATGAGTTTCGTGAAAGTGGAAATTATATTATCATCCGCAAAGCTCCTATCAGGATGATAATGGTAACTGAGAAAACAGCAACAGAAGAAAAGATATACTCGGTAAGTGGCTTTGTATATGATCAGCACTCGGGCTCAGTAATACATGAGGCCAGTATTTATGAAAAAAAGTCACTGGCTTCAACACTTACTAATGATAATGGCTATTTTAAAATACGGCTAAAAAGCAGTAAGGCATCGGCGATTGAGCTCACCATTAGCAAAGTGTCTTACATAGATACTACAGTGGTCGTTGAATCCCGGCACAATCAAAATCTAACAATCACTCTAATGCCCCTGGAGAAAGAAGAACAAAATGTAATAATAACTCCGCAGGATTACTTTCATATTGACTCAATTAAAATAAATCCGGCCCATAATATTTCACTAAGCAACAGTATTGTAAAATCAGATTCAACTAAAGTGGAGCTTACCGGAATGGGACGTTTTTTACTTTCTGCGAAGCAAAAAATACAAAGCCTCAACCTGAAAAATTTTTTCACAACAAGACCTTTCCAGGTATCTCTTATACCTGGTGTTGGCACTCATGGAAAACTTAGCGGGCAGGTTACAAATAATTTTTCCCTGAATATTTTTGGTGGCTATGCAGCCGGTACTAATGGCCTTGAGATAGGCGGACTTTTTAATATTGATAAAAAAGAGGTTAATGTTTTGCAAGTTGCAGGTTTGTTTAATATAGTTGGCGGGCAAGTAAAGGGATTGCAGGTTGCAGGCATTAACAATACAGTATTTGATTCAGTAAAAGGCTTCCAGGTGGCCGGTATCAACAATTTTGTAAAAGAGAAGTTTACTGGTTTACAGGTTGCCGGTGTTGCTAATTATGCCCGCAAAAAAGTAAGCGGTGTGCAGGTTGCCGGAGTAATTAATTTTAGTAATACAGAAACTGATGGGTTGCAGATTGCAGGTGTATTCAATTACGCAAGGAAATTAAAAGGTGTCCAGATCGGACTTATTAATATTGCCGATACTTCAGAAGGATACAGCATTGGGCTAATTAATATTGTATTGAAAGGATATCACAAGCTGAGCTTATTTACTGATGAAGTAGTAGGGATGAATGCTGGA
Source organism: Ginsengibacter sp. (assembly GCA_039922095.1). Classification (GTDB taxonomy): domain Bacteria; phylum Bacteroidota; class Bacteroidia; order Chitinophagales; family Chitinophagaceae; genus Ginsengibacter. The sequence continues at coordinate 6,396 of JBDSAQ010000367.1, forward strand.
TTTAAAACTGGTAATTCAAAATTGTATAGCATCTTAATGGCTGGGTTAAGTGCGGGCACTACTTCTAAAATATATTCATTCGGATATGGACTTGGATGTGAAATTCCACTAAATAAACGCAGGAACTTCTCTATTAACCCGGAACTGACATCACAATACCTGTACCTTGGATCCTGGGACAATACCAATATATTAAACAAGCTTCACCTCGGCCTGACGGTGAAACTTAATAAATATATATCAGTGTTTGCAGGGCCATCTTATGCGGTCTTTATATCCGATCAGAAAGCCGGCATTACTGATTACCGTTTTCCTATTCCTTCTTCTGGTTATAAAACTCAAAGCCTGGGGAGTAATGTGTACGGCTGGTTCGGCTGGAAGGCGGGAATTAATTTTTTCTAAATAATTAGTCGTCCCTCAAAAAGTCAGAAAGCCTTGTAGTTATTGAATATAATATTGTTTAGACAAAATAATAACTG
>JBDSAQ010000368.1:0-5419 GCA_039922095.1 Ginsengibacter sp.
CAGCTATTCCAGGGTTTATACCGCCATATGGTAACCCCTTGTTTTAAATGCGGTATAGCGTCAAAAAAAACACCTGCAAAATCGCTTGCACCAATCTTTACTGAAGGAGATAATTTTAAAATAACTACACCATTTTTAATAGAGCTGTTGACAACAACATTAGTAGCCGTTGACTGCAAACCAACTCCGTTTGCTAAACGTATCACCTTATTAAAATTTATTTGCAATCCCTGCTTTAGAGAAACTAACGACACCTGGGCTTGTAATGGTAAAGACAAAAGGAAAAGAAAAGTAATGCGAATATATTTCATGTGCTTAGAATTATATAAAGTATTAAGCAAGACTTAAATTGCCCCTAACAATATTTCAGAAGCCTTAGTAACAAAAAGCTGAAATGATTGGCTTTCATTTGAATAAATGTTGTGAGAAAAATAAAGATCATTGATCCACATTTCAATATTATGGCCGCCTTATCAATAACTCTCTTTCTTTATTTGTCAAGAAAATTTTCAATTAGTGAAACTGCTATCTCTGGCACACTGGAAAATGCAGGCAAAAATAAGATTGCGAAGAATACAGTTTTAGTATTCATAATCTGAAGATATTTAAGGTTAAAAAATCAAAGTAAAAGTTTGATAACTATTGATACAATCATTTACGAATCTTACGGCTATACTACTCCTGTAATTTAAAATACTTATCAGTACACGCCGAGCCCTTTTCGAGAGACTCAGGTTCGACTTAAGCAATTATTATTTATGTCATTTCAAAAGTCGCCATCAATTATTGCTGCTGTGTTTTGTTTGATGATTAATTTATAAATTCCATTAAACCGGTATGGCACATAAGAGATAATTTTGGCACTATCATCGTAAATCGGCAGTTGAAAATTTAATTTTACAGTTGTATCGTTTGGAAATTGAATGTCCCCCTTTAACGCACTTTGCTTCCAAGGATATTCAGTCTTGCGTTGGTAATTTGTAAAAACTAAACTATCAGCATTTATCTTTCCATTTAATGAATTAAGATAAATCCAGTCACTCCTGTCATATTCGTATTTAGACAAATTAAGTTGGTGAATATTGCCGCGTCCGGTTGTATGATACTTTAATTGCAATTCGTATTTGAAATTGGAATACCTGTAAGCAATTATTTCATTGTAAGACTTACTTGTAGAACCACAAGAATAAAATGTCAAACTACTTAAAAAAAAAGAGCCTACAGTAAATAGCCTTTGCATATTTTAAAGTGTCAATAACTCTGAATTGCCATTTTGGGTTGCACGCAACGCTTGTATTACATTAAAACTATACAATTGCGTTAATGAAACCAAATTGGCTGGATTGCTGAACATCAAATTTTTCTTCTAAAATTTACAAGATAACCACATCCCTTATTGTGTCGAGCTGAATCTCCCGAAGAGGACCGGGCATTCACAATAAAATGTATGATAAATCAATACACACATCCAATAATTTATTCATTCCTATAAACTACCTCCGTAATTTAAAAATACTTATCAACACACGCCGAGTCCTCTTCGAGAGACTCGGCAGCGACTTAGACATAAAGCCGTCTTTCTTTATTTATCAAGAAAATTTTCAATTAGTGAAACTGTTATCTCTGGCAGAATACTATTTTCTGTACCGGTTTCACCAAGGTATTCTCCATGTAAACCAGGCAGAATGGTTAACTCACAATTTGGAATAAGGCGATACATTTCAACAGCGTGTTCAGGGTTGCCTACATCCTTGGTGCCATTAATAATGTATGTGGGTGCTTTGATAGATTTCATATTCTCCTCAGTCCAGTCTTTAAATACTTTCATTCGTTGAACATCTTTATTAAACATATTAATAAGTGCAGCGGGGTTATTATTTACTTTTAAAAAATCGTCTTTAAACTGTTGTGGCATATCGCTAAAAGTAACATTCTCAAATCCCTCCCAAAATTGCGGAACTGCCCCACTTCGTTTATAGAGTGCTGAACATAAAATTATTTTGTTTATCAAATCAGAATGGCGAATAGCAATTTCAATTATTGCATGTCCGCCATTGCTAAAACCCAAAAAATCAGCTTTAGTTATTTGAATATTTTTTAAAAGTTCTGCAACATCATCGGCGTCTTGTTCAAATGTCAGGGCTGTGTTACGGTCATTTGTTCTGCCGTGAGCTTGTAACTCAACAGCGATAATTTTTCTGTTTTTTGCAAGAGGCTGGATAACCCTGCTAAATGAAGTTTGAATTGTTGAACCGCCTCCATGAATTAATACAAGTGGATTCCCCTGACCATAAATTTCATAATACATTCTGAGTCCATTAACCTCTGAGTAGCCGCTAAAATTTATTTTATCTGGCATATGGAATTAAATTTTTAATATTTGTCTGAAGTTATCACTGCATTTTTCTGAAGCGGCAGTTACTGTAATGCTATTAACTTTTAAGTGCTTGCCTGGAAACTTAATTCAATATACTAAAGTATAATTTTTAGAAACGATTAGTATGTAAACATCCGGTCACTGTGCGTTCGCTTTTATTCTTTTAGTTTCATTGTCCAGGTTCCTTTAGTTGGTGTTATTGGAATTGGAATAAGGCCAAACCAAATAAATCCAAACTTAAATCTCCATTGTCCGCTAATTAATTTTCTGTCACTTGAAAAATTTCCCGAATAATATATTTTACGATGCTTTCTATTGAATGTTTTTCTAGTTCCCTTTTTGTTTACCAGCAATGTCATGATTGGCATTTGTTTTACAAAATCTACCTTGTCGCCTGTAACTTTTCCTTCAATCTCTCCAATTCCTTCTGTTCCACCTGTTGCTAAGTCGTCTTGAACTTTGCCAACAAAATTGTTATTGTCAACAGCTGTGATTTCTATTTCAAAATTAGTAGTATCAAAGCCAGTCATCTTTTGATGAACTTCTTTGTCAAATTTATATTGTCCAATCCAGTGTCCAATTTTTATCATGGTTATAAATAGGCTGGGGTGTTCTAAAATTCTCTATAACGTAATTAAGCTGCCAGCTTAGGTAATTTAAATTTAGATACAAAATACCCTTTACCCAAATTTTCATTAGGAATAAAAAATCGAATGAGGTGTATATACATTGCTTTTAGAAATTATTCTCTTCGGGGTAACTATAAAGTTCCACCATTTTCTTTTTCAACATACACCCATCTCCAGGAGCTGTATGATCCGATAGCTATCGGATCGAGAGGTTCACGTACGGTTGTGCGTCCAGAGAAGGTGGACATATCCAATGGGTGAAAGTCCCATCAGAGTAAAAGTCAAAACTCTGTAGCTAAATGACATGGGTGGAAGAAATGAAACTCATGAAGCTCATTGAAAAGTGATCTGTAAAGCAGGTCATGCAAGTTATCAGGCCGTAACGAAAGTAAATGCACAGGTAGCCTCGAAAGTGATTATAACCGGCAGGCCGAGCTAATAACCGTATAGCGAAGGCAGCATGTCTCTCCGAAACTGACTGAAACGGGAAAGACACTAACCGGCGGGGTGGTAGCAATAGCATGATAACAAGGATATGTATCGCAACTGGAGATACCCACCTCATCCCGGGAAGAAAGGACCGGAACAAGGTAGGTTCTATAACTTGAACGCAAGGAAATGAACCGAAGATGAGAGGGAGTCGGATAGGAGAATAGTAACTATGAAGTTCCCTAATAGGAATGGAGTGAAGTCTCCTTGCTAATGGTAATCTTCTAACAAAAACGGGAGGCAAAGACGACAATGACAAAAACGTCTATCACGTTGCAGGAACTGAGAAGGAAGATATACATCAGGGCGAAGGCTGAAAAAGCTCACCGCTTCTGGGGACTGTATGTGCATGTATGTAAGGGAAGCACACTTGAAGAAGCTTATCAGATGGTCAAAAGGAACAATGGAGCACCGGGAATTGATGGAATGACCTTCGATGATATTGAACAGGCAGGAGTGGAGAACTTCTTACAAAACATACAGGAAGAATTAATCAATGGCTCTTACCAACCTGCCCGGAACAGGATTAAGGAAATACCCAAAGCAAACGGTAAGACCCGTAAGCTGGGAATACCTACGATCAAAGACCGGGTTGTACAGGGAGCCGTGAAATTGATAATTGAACCTGTATTTGAAGCAGACTTTCAAGACGGCTCTTATGGATACCGGCCAAAACGAACAGCCCATCAGGCAATAGAGAAAGTAGCAGAAGCTGTAGTGAAAGAAAAGACGAGGGTAATAGACTTAGACCTGAAATCTTACTTTGATACGGTGAAGCATCACATCCTATTGGACAAGGTAGCAAAGCGAATAGCAGATGACAAGATCATGCGACTGCTGAAGCAAATGCTTAAAGCAGGAGGCAAGGAGGGTGTTCCTCAAGGAGGTGTTATATCACCTTTGTTAAGCAACGTCTATCTTAATGAAGTAGACAAGATGTTGGAAAAGGCGAAAGAAACAACCCGTGAAGGTAAATACATCCATCTTGAATATGCTCGTTTTGCAGATGACTGTGTAATATTAGTTGATGGTCATGGCAAATGGGACTGGTTATGGAGGGGTGTCAACAGGAGGCTAAGGGAAGAACTGAATAAATTACAGGTACACATCAATGAAGAAAAGACAAAACAACTGGACTTGGTAAAAGGGGAAAGCTTCGGCTTTCTGGGCTTTGACTTCAGGAGACTAAAGACAAAGACAGGGAAATGGAGAGTGAATTATCAGCCAAAGATGCAGGCCAGAGTTAAAGTGATGGACAAGATCAAAGATGTGTTTAAACGTCATGAATCACAGCCACTGACAAGAGTAAGAGACATTATCAATCCGATACTGAAAGGCTGGGTACAATATTTTAAGATTGGGAACTCAAGGCAAAGTGTTTGGATATGTAAAAGATTGGTTGACCAGGAAGATCCGAAGGCACTTAATGAAGGCCAAAGGAAAGCAGGGCTTCGGTTGGACACGATGGAGTACAAAGGGGCTTTATGCTATGTACAACATATATAGCAACTTTAAAGTAGCCCCGAGGAAATTTGCACCGACATGATAGGCTATAAGCCCTGATGAGAAATCATTAGGAAAGCGCAGTGCGTTAAATGCGCATGCTGCGTTTGACGAGGCGGGTGGTGGAAACATGATCAATGATTGATTGGTGCGCCACTGCTCGACCCTACCCGTGAGGAGCAGGGGGTGAAAATCCCCTTGCTTACTCGACTGGCAACAGTTGGATTTCGTATGTTATTTTCACAAAGCTCTTTGTTTTTTGTTTTTAGGTGTTTTGCCTGGGGTGAGTAATGGCTTGTCATCAATATTACGGTCAATTTTCATAAATGGACTTATCATCAGATACCAAAATGTTTGTTTTTTATTAGCGTCAAACTCCTTTAATCCGTAATGGAGTGATTTAATCGATACATATTTATAG
>JBDSAQ010000369.1:0-8250 GCA_039922095.1 Ginsengibacter sp.
TAAATGCCCGGTAAAAATATTAGGCTGATGGGCAGTACAAATAGTAAACGTATTTTCTAAAGTAAGTAACTCTATATTTTTTTTTACCAGCGGTGATGTATCAATACCGGCATATTGGGTATCTAAAATATTAACCAGTAAATTTCTGTCAGTAGCAAAATTTTGCCGTTGCACTATGGATTGCTTAATACCTTCTACATCCGGCGTATGTAAAAAAAAAGGTATTAATAGTTCAGCCTGATCTATATAATCTAAAATGATTTTTGAGAAGAACCCTGTTTCAGAATAAGAGAGGTTTTTAGGTTGAAATTGTTTTGGCAATGCAGGCATTTTATTTCAGTAATGCTATTAAAATTTGCAGCAAAGATGTTATAATTTCATATAAGGGCAAAACTTACTCTTAATATTTAAACAAAGGCAATTTTATGTTATTTTTGCCCTTGTAATATAAACAAGTGTAAGTTTTGCCCTCGTTAAATAAATGAATAATGAAATACAATAAGGTTAAGCCATATAACGACTTACCTGACTTACCCCCCAAAGCAGACAGGTTTTTGAAAAGTACAACTGGGCAAGGAAAAGCTGTATCTAAATAACAGGCTGATGAATATTCTAAAAGAGAAGTAACACAATTATATTTCGTGTTTGCAAGTAGCAGATGAATGTATAACCATCAAATTATCATCAATCACTTCCCCTTCCAGATCATAATCAAAAGCATTGGTGATCTTCACATTTACAAAATTACCGGTCACTAATTTTTTATCGCTGATAATAATTACTTCATTGTCTACCTCAACACTGTCAAATTCTGTGCGGCCTAAATATTTACCGGCTTCTTTTTTATCTATCATCACTTTAAAAGTTTGTCCAACCTTTTCCAGGTTTTTTTGGTAAGATATTTCCTGTTGCACCTGCATTATTTCCCTGGCTCTTTCTTCTTTAATTTCTGGTGGTATATTATCTTCAAGATCATAGGCAGCTGTTCCCTCTTCATGAGAGTAAGAGAATACCCCTACCCTATCGAACCTCATCTTTTTAAGAAACATTTTTAGTTCTTCCACATCATCTTCTGTTTCGCCGGGAAAGCCACTTATTAGTGTTGTACGTAAACAGATGTGTGGGATTTTACTTTTTATTTCCCCAATAATATCTTCCATTTCTTCCCTGGTTATCTGTCTTCTCATGGCTTTGAGCATGCTATTACTTGCGTGCTGAAGAGGCATATCGAGATAATTACAAATATTCTCTCTTTCCTTCATTGCATCAATAATCTCCATCGGAAATTTTGAAGGATACGAATAATGCAATCTTATCCACTCCAAACCTTTTATATCTGCAAGTGCATGCAGCAGCCTGGGCAATTCTCTTCTTTTATAAATATCAAGTCCGTAATAAGTAAGCTCCTGTGCTATCAGCATTATTTCTTTCACGCCTTTTTCTACAAGGTTTTTTGCCTCATTAACTAATGATTCAACAGGCCGGCTAACATGTTTGCCACGCATTAAAGGAATAGCACAAAATGAACAGGTACGGTTACAGCCTTCACTTATTTTCAGGTATGCATAATGAGCAGGTGTGCCTAACAATCTTTCTCCAACAAGGTCAGCTTTGTAATCAACGTCAAATTGCTTTAATAAAAGTGGCAGTTCCATTGTACCAAAATAGGCATCCACTTCAGGAATTTCCAGTTCAAGATTATTTTTATAACGCTCGCTTAAACATCCGGTAACATATACTTTATCAAGCTTGCCTCTTCGCTTCAATTCAACTTGTTGAAGAATAGTATTTACGCTTTCCTCTTTTGCTTTATCAATAAAACCACATGTATTTACAATTACTATATTATGATCTTTTTTAAAGTTTTCATGAACAACATTATATTCATTAGCTGTTAACTGACCACTTAAAACTTCACTATCTACAAGGTTTTTACTGCAACCTAAAGTGATAATATTTATTTTATCTTTTTTAAAAGTTTTTGTCCGCATATAAGGGGCGCAAAGGTAAGCAGAAAAAAAAGTGATAAGCATTCAATTTATAATCATTTTCTGCCGTTTACCGATTAGAATTTGCAATTCGCCTATAATTAATATTCAAACTAAGTTTCTAAAAATAACTTTGTCCGGAATTTAAAAAAAACTTAATAACCAGAAACTAATTACGATGAAACAATTATCAACTTTGCTTTTCCTTATAACTTTAAGTGTATTTTCATTTGCACAGGATAAGGGAGCAAACATTACAGGGAAAATAACCGAAAATAATGATAAACCCCTATCACAGGCAACTGTTGTACTCTCCAAAGCCAAAGATTCTGCGCTCGTAAAAACAGCTATTACCAATAGCAGTGGCGTTTTTAACATGACAAATATAAAACCGGGCTCATACTTTATTTCCGCAACATCTGTTGGACATAAGAAAAATTCGGGCACCATTTTCAGCGTTGCAGATGGTCAGGATTTTACAACCTCTCCCGTAGTATTATCCCAAAGCAGCACTTCCCTTACTGAAGTATCAGTACAGGCAAAAAAACCAATGATAGAAGTAAGGGCCGATAAAACAATTTTTAATGTAGAGAGCAGCATAAATGCTACAGGAAGTAATGCCTTTGAGCTTTTACAAAAATCTCCCGGTGTTTCTATAGATAAGGATGATAATATCTCCATGCAGGGTAAAAACGGGATTAAAATTTATATTGATGGAAAACCAACCCAGATGGCCGGGGCCGACCTTGCGGCATATTTAAGATCAATTAATTCTGCGGATATGGAATCAATTGAAATGATTACAAACCCTTCTGCTAAATACGAGGCATCAGGTAATGCAGGTATAATAAATATAAAGCTTAAAAAGAATAAGAACTATGGTGCTAATGGAAATTTTTCAACCGGCATAGCTATTGGCCATACTGTAAAAAACAATAACTCCTTAAGCTTAAATTACCGCAATAAAAAGATCAGCCTGTTCAGTAATTACAGTAATAATTTTGGAAAGTTGCGAAATAATTTTAACCTCTACCGTGTTCAGGGCGACAGCACTTATGATCAGCACAATGTTATTAACACTGAGAACAAAACACATAATGTAAAAGCAGGGATAGATTACCTTTTGGATGCAAAAAACACGATTGGTGTAATGGTTACCGCAAATTTTAATAATAGTAACAGCAATACAGATGGTAACACTCTAATAAGTCCTAACAGTACCAAAATTCCTTTTAAAATTTTACATGCAACCAATGATTTGCCCGGTACCAGAAGCAATATTGATTACAATTTAAATTACAGGTTTGCTAATAGTAAGGGTAGTGAGCTTACTATAGATGGAGATCTGGTAAACTTTAGACGCAGAGGAAGTAGTTTTCAGCCAAATTACTACAGGACAGTTGGCACCGGGATTTTATTAGATGAGAGAATTTATAGAAATAATACACCCACCGACATAGACATTTTCACTGTAAAGGTTGATTATGAAACACCTTTTTACAAAGGTAAACTTGGCTTTGGGGGAAAATATGCAAACACAAAAACCAAAAACACTTTTGACTTTTACAATGTTTATGGAGGAACTGATTATAAAGATCTGAACCGCAGTAATAAATTTAATTATAAAGAAAACGTGAATGCATTGTATGTAAATTATAATACTTCCCTGAGTAAAAAAACAACCATACAGGCAGGAGTACGTATGGAAAATACTTCAAGTGAAGGTAACTTGGTTAGCGCATTGCCAAAGCCGGATGATAATGTAAAACGCAACTATACAAATTTTTTTCCCAGCGGTGCAATAACTTATATGCTTAACCAAAAGAACACGCTTAACCTGAGCTACAGCAGGCGTATTGACCGTCCTAATTACCAGGATCTAAACCCATTTGAAGATAGAATTGATGAATTAACGTATAGAAAAGGAAATGCTTTTTTAAAGCCTCAATACACTAATAGCTTCCAGTTGTCGCATACTTTTAAATACAAGTATGTTACATCAATCGGGTATAGCCATATTACTGATTATTTTGCGCAGATAATTGATACGCTGGGTAATAAAGGATTTATAACTCAGAAAAATATTGCAGAGCAAAATATCTTTAGTCTTAATTTTAGCGCCCCTGTTACTATAACCAAATGGTGGAACGCTTTTGCAACTTTTAATGGTTATCACTCAGCTTACAAAGCGAACTTTGGCCAGGGTAAAATAATAAACGTGAATGTAGATGCTTTCTCAGTGTATACACAACAATCTTTCAGTGTAAAAAAAGGGCCAACATTTGAACTTTCAGGATTTTTTAATTCTCCAACTGTATGGGGCGGAACTTTTAAGAGCAAAGCTTTAGGGTTTGTGGATGTTGGTGTACAACAGCAATTATTTAAAAAGAAAGGCACAATTAAAGTGAGCTTTACTGATGTTTTTCACACTTTAAAATGGAAAGGAATAAGTGATTTTGGCGGAGCCTATCTTATTGCGAGCGGAAATTTTGAAAGCCAGCAATTAAAGGTAAATTTCAGTTATCGCTTTGGTAATAGCCAGGTAAAAGCTGCAAGGCAAAGAAAGGCTGCGGCCGATGAAGAAAGCAAGCGCCTGAATTCAAGTGGCGGCATAGGAGGACAGTAGTAGAATTAATTCGTAATCCCAAACTTAATATCATAATAAGCATAAATTGCTCATGAGATATTAAGTTTGGGTTTTTTATTGAAAGTATATGCTGGTGAAATTATCATTAGTGAGGCGAAAACCCGCAATCAAACAGAGGATTGTTTCTATAACACTATAAGTCAAACAAACTTCGTCATTATGCAAATCTTACTTAAATGAAGTATAGTAAATGGATCGGGCTAACTGCATGTATCACTCTATCTATTGCCTGTTTTATGCCCTGGGCTTATTATGCTGACATTAATAAAACCTTTACTGGTTTTTTTTCCCAGAATGGAGTGTATGGGAAGCCTGGAAAATTTTTAGTTTTTTTTGCGGTAGCGTCCGGCATATTAATATTGCTTCCTAAAATTTGGGCCAAACGCATACATCTTTTTTTATCTGCTTTATTCACAGGCTATGCTGTAAAATCATATATACTTTTTACTTCGTGCTATAATACTTTTTGCCCGGAGAAACAATTTGGTATATACCTGATGATGATCAGTTGTTTTCTTATTTTGATTGTAGCAATTTTACCGGATATGAAAATTTCTGTTGGGAAGAAAGATCACTAATTCTTTTTGACTTCTTTTGCCCATGCATCTTTTAGGGTAACTGTTCGGTTAAAAATAAGATCGCCTGGTGTAGAATCCTTATCAAGGCAAAAATATCCTTTACGTATAAACTGATAAGGTGTATTGACCGATGCCTTTTTTAAAAAAGGTTCAATGTATGCATTCTTTATAACCTGTAATGAGTTTGGATTTATAAGATCTTTAAAATCTTCTGATTCACCAGCTACATCTTCAATTTTAAATAGCCTGTCGTATAGCCGCACTTCGGCATTATCAGCGTGCGTAGTGCTAACCCAATGGATAGTACCTTTTACTGAAATACCGCTGGTATCGTTCCCGCTTTTACTTTCCGGCAAATAAGTACAATGCACCTCAGTTATATTTTCCTGTTCATCTTTTAAAAAACTATTACATTGTATAATATATGCGCTTTTTAAACGTACCTTATTTCCTGGTGCCAGCCTGAACCATTTTTTAGCCGGCTCTTCCATAAAATCTTCCCTTTCTATCCACAACTCTCTGCTGAAAGGAATTGACCTGGTATGCTCATTATCGCCGGGAAAATTTTCACTAATTAATTCTTCCGTTTTATTTTCATCATAGTTAGTGATGATAAGTTTTAAGGGATCAAGAACAACCATAACCCTTTGCGCTGTTTTATTTAATTCTTCCCTGATACAAAATTCCAAAAGGCCTACATCAATTAAATTATCCCTTTTAGCAACACCTATTTTGTCGCAAAAAGAACGAATGCCCGAAGGGGTGTATCCTCTTCTTCTAAACGCCGATATTGTTGGCATTCTCGGATCATCCCATCCACTTACCATACCCTCGTTTACCAATTGTAATAATTTACGTTTGCTCATAACCGTATAAGTCATGTTGAGCCTGGCAAATTCATACTGCCGGGAAGGAAATATTTCCAGCTTTTCAATAAACCAATCATATAATTCCCGATGTGGTATAAATTCCAGGGTGCAAATGCTGTGGGTGATATTTTCGATACTATCGCTTTGCCCGTGGGCAAAATCGTACATAGGATATATACACCATTTATCTGCTGTTCGATGGTGAGGCGAATGTTTGATACGATACATTATGGGATCTCTCATGTGCATGTTCGGAGAGGCCATATCAATTTTTGCCCTTAATACTTTTTCGCCGTCCTGATATTTTCCGTCACGCATTTTTTCAAAGAGAGAAATATTTTCTTCTACCGTACGGTTGCGATATTCATTCTCTATACCCGACATGGAAGGAGAGCCTTTCTGTGAGGCAATTTCCTGAGCAGTGCTGTCATCAACATAGGCAAGCTGCTTTTTTATAAGAATTACCGCAAACTCATAGAGTTGACCAAAGTAATCGCTTGCATATAGTTCCTCTGTCCACTGAAAGCCCAACCATTTTATATCATCCTTTATACTTTCTACGTATTCAGTTTCTTCAGTTATCGGGTTTGTATCATCAAAGCGAAGATTGGTAGTTCCATTATATTTTGTGGTTAATCCAAAGTTTAAACAAATGCTTTTGGCATGGCCAATGTGTAAGTATCCATTTGGCTCCGGGGGAAAGCGGGTAGTAATTTTTGTATACCTGCCTGCTCTTAAATCGTCTTCAATAATTGATTCAATAAAGTTTAAATTTTTTTCTTCACTCATCCATTTATTTTTACAGTTGGCGAAGTTAATTTATTTAATTTTTAGAGATGACGTGTCTTATATATCGCAGGTATATTCAAAATTTTTGAGATTATAAAAAATAGAGAAACTATTTTTTTAGAACTCCTTCTAAATTAGACTACATAAACCAGTTAGTTTATCCGGATAGTTATTTTATTTTATCCCCAATTGTTCCCTGGAAAGAATATTTATTTAAAATAGAATTACTTTCCATTAATTCGGCCTGATTAGCGCCACGGGGAGAAAGATCACCCTGCACACCGAATGAACCGGTAGTTGCGTATAACAGGGCACTCGCCAGGCTTGATTCGCTAATATCACCCCAATCTTTATCAAGACCATCGGCTACCTGGCTGTTTAATGGAAGCCCGTTAAAATAACTTCCTTCGTTATTTTTATTTGTTGTACGGAACGATACCGGGAAAATATACCAATCGCCAATTGGAATAGGAAAAAAGCCTACTGGTTTACCATGAGTAGGCTGTGGGCCGATAAGTTTAACAACCATGTATGGTTTTAAATTATTTATCAGCAATTCACTTGCAGAAGCGGTTCCTTTAGTTACAATAAATATTACCCGTGGAAGATTCAATGCACCCGCTTTGGTAAAATTTATTGAAGAATTGTAATTACTGTTTTTATCATTAAACTGCTGTTTCATCATCAGTGAACCATTGGCTGAAGAAGGAACGAGATAATCTGCCAGCCTTTGCTGGAGTGAAACATAGCCACCGCCGTTATACCTCAGATCAACAATTATATCTGAGATATTCTGGCTAACAAAATTGCTGAAAATTGTTTGGAATTCTTTATTGATCTGTGCGGTATCACCCAAAAATGAATTGAAAACAAGGTACCCAATTTTTCTGGAATTAATGGAATATACTGTATCTAAAAATACCGGATGCTCATTATAATCGGCACTATTTAAAACAATATCTGCTAAAGAACCGTCAGGCTTTTGAAAAGTAAAACTTGTTTGAGCGCTGTTAAAAACATTGGTTACTACAAAATCAGTATTGGTGGAGGAAATATTTGCATTGCCGTTTATTTTGGTAATGCGCCAGCCTCTGTGAATGCCGGCCTTTCCTGCGGGTGATAGTTCTTCAACAGATTTAACTCTAAGATCATTAGTATTAAAAAAGAAAACACCCAGCCCAAAATCACCTGAAACACCATTGCTGATGTTGTTCCATTCATCCTGCTTTACTGCAAAACTCCAATGATCCACAGGCGCTATAAATCCAGGATCAACACTATACTGGCGAATGCCTTCCATAATTTTATTAGGGTCATCATAACCTCTTCCATTAAATGTTGCGGGTATCTGATCGTACCATAAATAAATATCCCTGGTA
>JBDSAQ010000370.1:0-11890 GCA_039922095.1 Ginsengibacter sp.
GCCTCGACTTTAAGACTGTTAGATTTTTTAGTTTGCACTCTCTAATTCTTATCACTGTCCAACCTTTTGATGCCAATGTTTTAGTTACTTCTTTGTCTCGATTTTTGTTGCGTAATATTTTTTTCTGCCAATAGTCTGCATTGTCTTTAGGAATAGTATTTCTGCAATTGTGACCATGCCAAAAACAGCCGTCAACAAAAATCACTTTTTTAGATTTAGGAAAGATAAAGTCTGGCTTACCAAATAATTTAGAGTTTCTTCGCCAACCTTTGATTTTATTGTCATTAAAAAATTGGATAAGTTTTAATTCAGTTGATTTGTTGCGGTTGCTTTTCACTTTCCGCATCATTTCACTTCTCTGGTCTTTTGTGAAAGTGTCAGCCATTTTTATGAGTTATACTAATCCAAGATTTGTCAAAGCCAAGAGCTTTTAAAATGACTTCCTTATCTAAAGTATCTGGCTGCCTAATGCGGATAATCAAACTCTTTTCAGGCACTTTTTCAATGATTGTAAACTGAGAACCGTGTGGCTGCCAAGTAAAGCGATGTTCGGTTGTAGATTTTTCAACGCCTCTTAAATTTCCGTTTTTATTCCATTCCCATGCAAATAATTCTGGGTCATAACGAATAGTGTCAAATTCAAAAACCACAACTTCCATTAAGTCGTTTGATTTTACTAAAACAACAGTCCGTAAGTTTTGAAATTTTTCACGGATGGCTGAAACTCGTTCATTCCAAATATCTAAAATTGATTTACCTACTAAATTTGGCTCAGCTTTGGTATCAATAGTATTTCCGTAAGAATAAACTGGTGAATTTCTTCCCGATATAAGTCTAACTTTCTTCTGTGTAGATGGTTTTGTTGATTTTACAGTCTTTGCTCCCCATGCTGTATTTCCCAAAATAACGTCATCAAGTCCTACGTTAGAAGGTTTCCATTCTGCACCAATACATATTGCGAAGATTGCTTCCCATTCAGGTCCTTCTAAAATTGCTTTGCCCTTTGAAGCTAATAGATAAATTATTTCTTTGCCAAGAATAAAAGGAAATTCTTTTGAGAAATGATTTAATGGAAATGGGGGTAGTGATTTATCTACTGTTCTTAGTTTCGGTGATTTTCTTTCCATTAGCTTTTGTTGTATTCTACTTCATATTCTCTTAAAACATTTGTCATGTCTAAGGTTGTGGCTACATAAGGCAATAGCTTTAAAATAACAGCTTTGACAATATTTACTGGAACTGCATTGCCTGCTTGTTTTCGTGCTTGCCCTTCATTTGAAATTATTTTATAGGTGTCAGGGAAACCTTGCAGGCGAAACATTTCTCTCGGTGTAAATCGTCTTTCGCCATTTACCAAAAGATAATTGTATGAAGCGCCTGCACGTAAGGCACATGAATAAGGGTATGAGCAAATATTACCTGCTTTGTTTTCATGCCATACAGAAAGTTTATAAGCCGATTTATGTTTGTCTTTTCTTTTTTGTTGAATATACTCCGATGCAAAATATTTCTTATCAACTCGCCTTTCTAAAATTTCACTTAGTGGTTTAAAGGGTTTGATTGGTGAAGGATAAGAGAACATGATTGGCTCTTTGTGTCCAACAATTATAACACGTTCTCTTTTTTGTGGCAAACCATAATCTAAAGCATTTAGTACAGCATATTGAACATGGTAGCCTAATTCCTTTTGTAAAATCTTTATAATTACTTTTAAAGTTTCGCCATTATCGTGTCCTACAAGTTGCTTCACATTTTCAAGAATGAAGGCTTTAGGTTGTTTGTGTTTTATAATTCTTGCAATGTCAAAAAACAATGTTCCTCTAATGTCATTGAAGCCTTGCATTTGCCCAATGATACTAAAGGGCTGGCAAGGAAAACCTGCAAATAAAATGTCATGATCTGGTATATCCTTTTCGTGGACTTTTGTTATGTCGCCTGTAGGTCTGTGTCCAAAGTTGATTTCATAACTGTCTTGGCAATATGGGTCAATGTCTGAGGAAAATACACACTCTGGTAGAAGGTCATTTTCGATACATGCCTCGTCCATTGCAACACGAAATCCACCTATGCCACAAAACAAATCAATAAAGCGAAGTTTTTCCATTTATCAAATGTTTAGGCAAATTTAAGTGTCAAGATGCAGAAGTTGATAAGAAATTACTAAGATTTTTAGGTCACTCCAAAATTAGGGTGTGTCCCTACAATTCTGACTAACGCTTTCATTGCCGCATTAAAACTAATCTGTCGAGGCAATGAACCAAATTAGCCTCATTACAATAATAGTAAGAAATTTTCATTCGTATAGTATCAGCGATCCGTACAAAACTGAACAAAGAGTGTATCAAAAACGCACAGGTTTTATTAATTCCTATCTTCTATTTCTTTGATTTGTAACTAATTAAAATTATGGCCATCTTCTTGAAAAAGAATCTCATAAAAATATTCTTTTAATGCACGACCATACAAGTTAAAGGGGGATAAGGAGAGTATAAAATCATGAAAATCATTCAATCATAAAATCAAAGTTCAGACAGTGATAAAAAATTATTTCAAAATCGCATGGCGCAACTTAATGAAGAATAAAGCTTTTTCTTTAATCAACATTGCCGGGCTTTCAATTGGTATGGCAGCATGCCTCCTCATTTTGCAATACGTAAGCTTTCAATTAAGCTTTGATCAGTTTAATAAAAATGCCGCTGATATTTTTCGTATTGTTAATGACCGTTATCAAAACGGAAAGCTTATACAACATGGCACTATTACTTATTCCGCAATAGGCAAAGCCCTGCAGGATGATTATCCTGAAGTTATAGATCATGCCCGTGTTATGCCCTTTGGAAAATCAATTATAAGCTATAACAATGAGCGTATAAGTGAAGAAGATGTAATTGCTGTTGATAATTCATTTATAAAAATATTCTCTTACCCAATAATTGCGGGAGACAAAGAAAAGGCTTTGCAACAGCCTTACACAGCAATGCTTTCAGAAACTTCGGCACGGCGTATATTTAAAGTAAGCAACAATAATTTCATTGAATTGATCGGTAAAACAATTACCATGGGAACCGATTCAATGCCGTATAAAATAACGGCAATTTGTAAAGATGTTCCCGAAAATTCGCATTTGTCTTTTGATATTCTTGCTTCTTATACAACAATTCTTTCCGGCCCCAATCCCTACAAACAAGCTGATTATGACTTTACCGATTCAGATTTCTGGCATTATATACAGTTGAAGCATGGAACAGATTACAAAGCCTTGGATGCAAAACTTTCAGCATTTAGTGAACGGCATTTCCAGGGTAACAAAGTTTCAGGAAGTGTTGAAAAATTTTACCTGCAGCCCATTTCAAAAGCACATCTGTATTCTGATTTTGAGTATGAGATTGGCAACGTTAGCAGTGCTACCGTTGTTTGGGGATTGTTGATAATCGCCGCATTAATAATTATTATTGCCTGGGTAAATTATATAAATCTTGCCACTGCCAAATCACTGGAAAGAGCAAAAGAAGTAGGCATAAGAAAAGTTTCAGGCGCAACAAGGCCGCAATTGATAAGGCAATTTCTAACTGAATCTTTCTTAATAAATATTTTTGCATTGCTCATTGCGTTGGCAATTATCTCACTTGTTCAAGATAGTTTCAATAGCCTGATTAAACACCAATTATCGTTAACCTATTTGTTTCAAAAAGGAATAACCGGCTATAATATTACTGCAGGCTTAGTCGCTCTTATTGCAGCAGGGATTTTTATCTCCGGATTTTATCCTGCATTTGTTTTGTCATCATTCAAACCTATTCTTGTTTTAAAAGGAAAATATACAACATCGGGCAAAGGAATTATTATGCGTAAAGCTTTAGTGATAGGGCAATTCGCTGTAACAGTTGCACTGATCATTGGTTCATTTGTGGTGTACAGGCAGATAAAGTTTGTGAATGAACAAAGCCTCGGGATGGATATTTCTCAAATGCTTATAATAAAGCCACCTCAGCTTACTAAATATGATTCAACTTTTATAAACAAGGAAAATACTTTTGCGGCAGAATTGAAAACTATTCCCAATGTATTAGGTGCATCAGCATCCAATAAAGTTCCGGGCAATGAGCTAAGCAGAGGATTTGATGTTCATCTTACCACAGATAGTGCCAGCAATCATTATACAGTAAGACACATGGGAGTAGGGCAGGGCTTTATTGAATTGTATGGAATAAAGGTAAGAGCAGGAAGAAGTTTTTCTTCTTCTGATTACAATGCTGACTTCAGAAAATTACACAACATTATTATTAACCAATCTGCACTTAAGCTTCTTGGGTTATCCTCTCACAAGGCGGCCTTAGGAAAAGTAGTTACACTGTTTGGGCATAACTGGGATGTTGTGGGAGTAATTGATGATTTTCATCAAAAATCTTTGCGTTACCCTTTAGAGCCTACTTTTCTTGTGCCTACTTATGGTACGTATAATCCTATTTCAATAAAAGTAACTACCAGGGATTTGTCAAAAACAATGATTGCAATAAGGGAAAAGTACAACGCATTTTTCCCCGGCAATATGTTTGATTATTATTTTCTTAACGACAAATTTAATGAGCAATACAGCGACGATCAACTCTTTGGAAAAGTGTTTTCCATATTTGCCGGCTTTGCCATTTTTATTGCATGCCTTGGGCTAATGGGCTTGTCATTGTTTACCACAGCACAAAGAACAAAAGAAATTGGCGTACGGAAAGTGTTAGGAGCAACCATTTCAAATATTGTAGTGCTGCTGTCAAAAGATTTTATCAAACTGGTAATAGTAGCAATTGTAATTGCATCGCCTGTTGCATGGTTTATCATGCACAACTGGTTACAGGATTTTGCTTACCGCATTAATATCAGTTGGTGGATATTTCTTTTAGCCGGGTTGCTTGCTGTATTAATTGCTTTGTTCACTATAAGCTTTCAATCAATAAAAGCGGCAATGTCAAACCCGGTGAAAAGCTTAAGAACCGAATAAGAACCCCCATCCCCTAAAGGGGAGAAGAAAGAAAACAATCATGAGAATCATTCAATCATAAAAATCATAGTTAAAGACAATGTTCAAAAATTATTTTATAATCGCAATAAGAAATCTAAACAGGAACAAAGGATTTTCTTTCATTAATATTTTTGGATTGGCCATGGGCATGGCAAGCGCTGTGCTTATTTTGTTATGGATACAAAACGAATTGAGCCATGATAAATTTCATGCTAAGGTTGATCGTATTTATACAGCTAACAACCGTGATAAATTCAATGGCGAAACATGGGCATGGAATTCTACACCAAAAATATTAGGGCATTCTGTAAAGCTTGCCTATCATGATGATGTAGAAGATGTGGTAAGAACTAACTACGCTAACTTTTTATTTACCGTGGGAGAGAAGCATTTGAATGTGGCTGGTAATTTTGCAGACTCCGGCTTTCTGAATGTTTTTAGCTTTCCACTGCTGGAAGGTAATGCCAGAAAGGCTTTAAGCAGTACGTACAATTTAGTAATTACACAAAAGCTGGCAAAAAAATTATTTGGAGATGAAGACGCAATGGGTAAGGTTGTACGTATTGACAGTGTAGATAATTTTACCATTACCGGCGTTTTAAAAGACCTTCCAAACAACACCGCTTTCAATTTTGAATATCTTATTCCCTGGGCTTATATGAAAAAAATAAACCAGGATGATGAGAGTTGGGGCAACAATTCTGTTAAAACATACATCCTGCTACGGCCTGGTATCTCACAAAAATCGTTTGATGAAAAAATTAAAAATATTACCATAGCACATACCACAAACAGTAAGTCTCCATCAACAACACAAGTGTTCACACAACGCTTCAGCGACGAGTGGCTGTACTCAAAAGCAGAGAATGGAAAGTATGTAGGGGGAAGAATTGAACAGGTAAAATTATTCAGCATTATTGCCGCATTTATATTACTCATTGCCTGTATAAACTTTATGAACCTAAGTACTGCCCGTAGTGAGAAAAGAGCTAAAGAAGTAGGCATTCGCAAAGTGGTTGGTGCGCAAAAAAAATGGCTGGTATTCCAGTTTATTGGTGAGAGTATTATGCTTGCTTTTATTGCAGGCACACTTGCAATAATTATTGTTGAGCTAAGCCTTGGCGGCTATAATACGCTTGTAGGTAAAGAACTTTTTGTTGATTTTGGCAATCCTTATTTTTGGTTAACTGCTATTGCGTTTATTTTATTTACAGGCTTGCTTGCAGGCAGCTATCCTGCATTTTATTTATCCTCTTACCAGCCTGTAAAAGTTTTAAAAGGAACTTTCAAAGCAGCACATGCACTCGTAACGCCACGCAAGGTTTTAGTGATATTGCAGTTCACTTTTGCCATTGCATTGATAATCTGCACAATCATAGTAGAGCACCAGATCAGGTATGCGCAAGGCAGAGATGCTGGTTATAATAAAGATAAACTGGTTTATACTTTTATACAGGGAGATAATGATAAGCATTACGATCTTATTAAAAATGAATTGATCAACAGCGGTGCGGCTGTAAGCGTTACAAAATCTATGAGCCCTATAACGCAGCGCTGGAGCGATAGCTGGGGCTTTAAATGGCCCGGCAGTAAGCCCGGTGATGAAAAAACTGATTTCATAAGGTTCTCATCAGATGCTGATTTTGTGAAGACAATGGGTGTACAATTAATTGAAGGCCGTGATATTGATATAAAAAATTACCCGGGTGATTCCACCTCAATGCTGCTGAATGAAACGGCAGTAAAGATTATGAATTTAAAAAATCCTGTGGGAACAGCTATAATAGAGGAAGATGATTTTGCAGGAGTACAGTGGCATGTAGTAGGGGTAATAAAAGACTTTGTTTTTGAATCACCTTATCAAAAAATACAGCAGCTTATGGTGTGCGGCCCTAAAAGCTGGTTTAATGTAATTCATTATAAGCTCAACCCTTCATTGCCTGTGGATAAGGCTCTGGAAAAAGCCCGGAAGATATTTGGTAAATTCAACCCCGGGTATGGGTTCGATTATCATTTTGTTGATGAGGCATATGCTGAAAAATTTAAGCAGGAGAAAAGAACCGGCACACTTGCCGGGTTGTTTGCAGGGTTAACCATTTTTATTTCA
Source organism: Ginsengibacter sp. (assembly GCA_039922095.1). Taxonomy (GTDB): domain Bacteria; phylum Bacteroidota; class Bacteroidia; order Chitinophagales; family Chitinophagaceae; genus Ginsengibacter. Next base: position 7,122 of record JBDSAQ010000370.1, read on the forward strand.
TGTCTTGGATTATTTGGGCTGGCAACTTATATGGCTGAGAATCGCATTAAAGAAATCGGTGTGCGCAAAGTGCTTGGTGCAAGCGTAACTAATATTACAGCATTGCTGTCAAAAGATTTTTTAAAGCTTGTTATCGTCTCCTTTCTTATTGCATCACCCATTGCATGGTATACAATGAACAAATGGCTGCAAACCTACACCTACCGCGTAAATATTGAATGGTGGATTTTTGCAATCACCGCAATAACATCAGTACTGATAGCCATTGTAACTGTGAGCTTCCAGGCAATTAAAGCAGCAATTGCAAATCCTGTAAAAAGTTTAAGAACTGAATAAATCTCTGAACTGGGATTTATGGGATTAATAGGATTCAAGCAAATTATTTCATCCATAAGGTCTTTTCAAATATCTGGTTTGATTTAGCATCTGTGCAGTGCTGTAAGCAGCGGATTTTAATTCAAAAAAAATAATTTTTTAAAAATTTTATTGCTGCTTGTGAATAGCATCCCGAATAACTTGCTATCTTGTTATTGGTAAGCTTGCCCCCATTCAAAAATAACCCCAAAAACATACCTCTTTTTTTTCTAAGGAAATCCATGACAAAACCATTATTAAATGCCTGGACTATTCCGGGCATTTTAAATAAGACCCAGGCTAAGAATGAGAGTTGATAAAAATTTGTATTCCGAAATTAAAATTTTATATAAAGATTGGTAAGTACAATTTTTATCAAAATCAGTAATGAGTTTATAAAAACGTGGTTAGGGTGCAATAATTCAATCACAAACAAAATCTACAACAAAGCAATAAACTAACCATTCAAAAAAATGACCTTACCCGACATAGCCAGATACAGATTAATAAATCAGCAAATAGTACAATCAAAATTAGAATCCGCTATTGAAGCAGTTGCCTGGTTTGGTGCAATTCAGGCCCAGGAATATGCTCATACAAAATGGAGTTTAGGTATACGTTTACCACATTTAAAAGATGACGACATTGAGAACGATTTTACAGATGGTAAAATTTTACGAACTCACCTGTTAAGGCCTACCTGGCACTTTGTAACTCCGGAAGATATTCGCTGGATGCTGAGTCTCACAGCGCCTCGTGTAAATGCAGCTAATGCTTATATGTATAAAAAACTTGAACTAAACAGTGAAGTTTTTACACGTTGCAATAAAATTCTTATAAACAAATTACAAGGGAATAGACAACTTACCCGGAATGAACTTAACGAAGAATTTAAAAAGAAAAAGATTATGGCAGAAGGTATTAGGTTGAGTTATATTATGATGTATGCCGAGCTTGCCGGAATAATTTGCAGCGGAGCAAGACATGGAAATCAATTTACCTATGCTCTTTTAAATGAAAGAGTACCAGCAACTAATTCGCTGAATAAAGATGAAGGGCTATCAAGGCTTGCAAAGAAATATTTTACCAGCAGAGGACCTGCAACAATAAAAGACTTTTCAACCTGGTCGGGATTAAGTTTAACGGATTGCAAAAAAGGGCTGGAAATGATAAAATCAAATTTAGCCTGTGAAGTTATTGAGGGTGATGAATATTATTTTCCACCGAACATTTCTTTAAATAAAAACTCACTTCAGCAGGTTTATCTTTTGCCTGTTTATGATGAATTTGTAATGGGTTACAAAGATAGAAGCGCTATTTTAGAGTTTACTAAAAGCTTAAAATCAAAGCCCCTGTTTAATTATGATAACATGATAATTTCTGATGGACAAATTATCGGGACATGGAAACGGACAATCAATAATAAGTGTATTGACATTAAATTAGAATTTTTTAAACCTCTTAATAAAACTCAAAGTAAAGCATTAGATAATGCTGTTCATCGTTTTGAGAAGTTTACGAACAAGAGCGTTAACTATGGAAAGAAAAGAATAATGAATGGCTAAAACCGATCCTGAAATAGGTCTCCAAAATCAATCAAAATAAAAACATTTCGACTCCCATAAGCTGGTTTTTAGAAATACATTTAGCATAACTTCAGGTTTAAAATTATGCACATGAAATATATTGTCTTATTTATATTAACTGCATTAAGCGTTCCGGCTATATCACAAAATATTGCTCTCAGAAACCAGGCAAATTCTGCAGCAGATAAAATTGAACAAAAAATGATAGCATGGAGACGGGATATTCATGAGCATCCTGAACTTGGTAACCAGGAAATAAGAACGGCGGCACTCATTGCAAAACATCTGCAGTCATTAGGTATAGAAGTAAAAACCGGAGTTGCCCATACAGGCGTGGTGGGTATTTTAAAAGGGGGTAAGCCCGGTCCTGTTGTGGCTTTGCGTGCCGATATGGATGCCCTTCCTGTAATTGAAAGAACCCCGGTACCATTTGCTTCAAAAGTAAAAGTACAATACAATGGCAAGGAAGCAGGAGTAATGCATGCATGCGGACATGATACGCATGTGGCGATTTTAATGAGTGTAGCAGAAATTTTATCAGGTATGAAAAAAGATCTGAAGGGTACAGTGAAATTTATTTTTCAGCCTGCTGAAGAGGGTGCTCCTCCGGGAGAAGAGGGCGGTGCTGAAATGATGGTAAAGGAAGGAGTATTGGAAAATCCTGCAGTGGATGTAATATTTGGGTTGCATATAAATTCACAAACAGAAGTTGGTAAAATCACTTATCGCCCCGGTGGTTTCTATGCAGGTGTCAACGATCTTAAAATTATTGTAAAGGGGCGCTCTGCTCATGGTGCATACCCCTGGTCTTCTATTGATCCTATTGTAACTTCTGCACAGATCATTAATAATTTACAAACCATCATCAGCCGCAATTTGGATATAACTGAAAATGCCGGCATTGTAACCATTGGAGCTATCAACGGGGGTAATCGTACCAACATTATTCCCGAGCAGGTGGAAATGCTTGGAACCATCCGGGCATTAAACATGGAGGATGAAAAAATGCTGGTTGAAAGAGTACGACAAGTTGCTACCAAAACCGCAGAGAGTGCGGGAGCCACTGTGGAAGTAATGATTCCATACAGTTCCCATTATCCCGTAACATTTAATGATTCTTCCTTAACAGCAAAGATGCTGCCCTCTTTGCAACAAACTGCCGGGAAAGAAAATGTATTACTAAAGCCAGCCCGCATGGGCGCCGAGGATTTTTCTTTTTATCAGCAAAAGATACCGGGGTTGTTTTTTAATTTAGGTGGTATGCCCAAAGGTGAGGATCCTAAAAAAGCGCCTTCCCATCACACACCTGATTTTTTTATAGATGAGAGTGGATTAAAAACGGGTGTTCAGGCTTTAGCAAATCTTGTAATAGATTATATGGAGATGGATCAAAAAGCTAAGAAAAAATAAAATAAGGAACTCATCAATTACAAAGTTGCACATCAGTCACTGTGGCTATGTGTCTATTTTCAAAGTTCACAACTTTAATGTTGCCATTAGCCTGCTTATTAGGCTTTTCGATTGATAGAAACTTTGATCTTTCATTACGGGAGTATTCAAATCAAGAATTTGATTAAAGCAAATTGTTGACGCATAAATTTGAAATTGGGGCTTGCCCTTGACTGGTTCTGGAGAATTAAAATCCCTTGAGTCGAAAGACCATATTAACCAAAGTATTGAGTTCACGGTAACCCATTCTTTTTTTAAATCTTTATAATTTATTTTCACGTCATTTTTGAAATAGTCAAGTTCATAATCTACATATCCTGCTAATGTTTCCTTTTGTTGAGCTATTGTCAGTTTTGAGAGATCTAAATTGCTTTTTGGTAAAGGAACAATTGAAACTTGTAATATTGTATTATCAGCTGTGATATAATTAGGAGATTCAGTAGTTGTAATATTTTTTGCAATAATATTAATAGAGAAAGAGTGATTATTTCCTTTAAAAAACCACTGTCCTCCATCTTTAATTTTTAAAAAGTTTAAATTAAATTCTTCATCATAAATTTCAAACTGTCCAAAAACTGGGAAGGAAAATAGTAGAACAATCCAAAGTGTTATTAGTTTTATCATAAATGGCGCATAATGTCACGCTTTCTGCTGTGCTGTTAATCTGAGTTCTGTCATCTAACAATTAAAGCCCGACCAAAAACTGAAGTTAACAAGTGTTGTTCATACATTGAAATATCACTATTGATTTGCTTTCAAGTTCTCCACCAGCCAGTTATTAAATTTTTCAGTCTGTTCGGGAAATGTCCAGTGACCTGTTTCAAGTGCAAGGTACAAAGACTTAATTCCGGGAATAACATTGTAAGCTGCATACATAGAAGTTGGCGGACAAACGTCATCATTATATCCCCATGAATACATACCCGGAACTTTCACCATCCTTGCAAAATTTACCACATCGTAATAACCGCAGGTTTCTATTTTATCTTTCTTATTATTAAACGCCAGATTATTTTTTTCAAAATAATGTGGCCAGCCTCCAGCACGTCCCTTTAAATATCCTGTTACATCGCAAAGCGCCGGGTAAAAAGCGGCCAGCCATTTTACACGGGGATCAAGCGCTGTAGTAACAATAGATAATGCACCTCCCTGGCTGCCCCCGGTTACTGCAAGGTTAGTTCCATCAAATTCCGGTAATGAGAAAATAAAATCATTTGCACGAACACAACCCAGGTAAACTCTTTTATAATAAAACCGGTCCCGATCATCCAGGTTAAAATTTTGGTATCCGCTTAATGCACCGGCGCCAAGACTATTATACACGCTCACATCCATGGTTACCGGTATGCCATGTATGCCTATGTCAAAAGTGATCATCCC
>JBDSAQ010000371.1:0-3650 GCA_039922095.1 Ginsengibacter sp.
TTGGCAAAGTGCAGCGCATTGAAATAACTGATAAACAAATGAAAGCTGCATAGGCACTTCAATTCTAGCATTAAAAGTAACGGGTACACCTGGCTTCACTTTCGCACGGCCGGGAGTTTGTTTTGTAAAACCGAAAACGGATCTTCAAACTTGTATAAAAAATAATGAAGGATTAAAAATGGCCGGTGGGAGACACCGGCCATTTTTGCAACTATACAATTTTGAATATTATTTTCATTACAACTCTTTATTAAAAATAAGGGCTTAATGCGCCCTCATCAGCAGGAAGCCCGTATAACAAATCTAAATTGGTGAAAGCATTGCTAGGTGGGCCATAAGTTGGTGGATAATAGTAATCCTGTTATTTGATTAATACGCAAATTTATTTTTTAAATATTTGGTAAGTTTTGCTGAGAAACAATGGATGTAATTCTTCGCGTTTCGGCATATTGAGGTAGAACAATGAGAACATATTGTTTTCCGGGTCAATGACAAATGAAGTGCCATAGGCACCACCCCAGGAAAATGCGGTATTGGAAGCTTCAGGCACCTTCTTCTTTTTTTCATTATAAAGCTCAAATCCAAGCCCGAACTGAAAGCCTTTACCACCGGCATTTACTTCAGGTAAACGATTTACTTTGGTCATAAGTTCAATGGTTTCAGGCTTTAGTATCCTGTGTCCATTAAATGTTCCTTTGTTCAGTAACATTTGGCAGAATTTAGCATAATCTTCGATCGGGCCATTCAGCCCAAGACCGCCTTCTGCATAGGTTTGCTCTTTACTTACTGCTCCTTCGCTAAACATATTGGGTGCAGGGTCCAGTTTTCCATCAACAGCATTGTAGGCCTTAACAAAGCGACTCAATGCTTCTGGTTCATAATACCAGTCTGTTTCCTTCATACCAAGTGGTTCTAGTACCGACTCTTTTACATACTGACGCAAAGGTTTGCCAGAAATTATTTCAACCATATAAGCCAGCATGTTACTGCTGATATGATAACTCCATTCAGTTCCAGGATCGAAGCCGAGCGGATATTTTACCAGATCATACATATTATCTTTAAGATACTTCCAACTGCCTATGCCACCACTGCGTTGGCCTGGGCCTCTGATTATTGTGGTGTCTCCATTTGCTTTTCGAATGGAATCGGCTTTTTGCCTTTCAATACGGCGGTTGTTGCCAACCAGCCCGGCACTCAATCCGGAAGAGTGAGACATAAGGTGTGCAAAGGTCATGGGCGATGCTACAGGACGGGTTTCATAGGTTCCGTCTTTATTGACAGCCGTAGCCACTCTATCAGGAATTTGAGGAAAATATTTTGAAACGGGATCATCAATCTTAACCAACCCTTTCTCAACAAGTGTCATAAAAGCAACGGTAACTATTGCTTTTGTTTGTGAGAATAAGATATAATAATCATCCGGAGTGGCCGGAACCTTATTCTCTATATCCTTCCAGCCGAATGCTTTTTTATAGACTACATTACCACCTTTGGCAACAAAGGCAACCACACTGCTTACTTTCTTTCGATCCACAAAAGACTGCAACAGCGAATCAATGCGGGCAACTTTTTCAGCACTGGTGCCTACTTTCTTTAGATCAATTTTATAATTGAATTTCTGTGGAGTAGCGGCTTTCTTTTGTGCCACACAAGCGGACGATAAAAGACCAGCGATAAAAAATACAATGAGATAATTTCTTTTCATTTTTTTATTTTATGTTGGTTATAAATAAATCCTTGAGAAAAAAGTCACCGACTTTTCGCCAATGTTATTCATCGATATAACAATAAGTATTAGTGCTTCCTTCTGCTATAAAGATCGTATCCTGCTTTAGTAGCTACTTTTTCGATACCTGCCAAGACAGAAATAATAAAGTAACTGCGCAATTCATGAACAATGACACCAATAGTATTTGTCTGCTGGTTACGGAGGCTGCGGGCAAAATGATTCATTCTATAACCAAGCTCGGTTGCTGCCTGCAGAACTTTCCTTTTTGTCTTTTTACTTATTGGAGAGCCTTTTGCAAATGCACGGCTAACAGTAGCCGTTGACACTTGTGCTTTTAGCAACTTCATAAATAGTAATTTCTCTGATCTGCTGCATTTAGTTAAAATGAATTTGTTGACAAGTGGCCATTTTGGTTTGACGTATCGATTTGAGAAAACTAAAACTTTCAATAAAATGGCACCTACATCTTTAATTACTGATTTCATGAATGATCATTTTTTGTTTGATGAAGATGGCGGTGATACGATTTGCCTGGTTTGCGGGATGACGCTGTACGCTGATTTCAGACCGCCCAAATCAATAAGAATTCGATCCAGTACAACACCAGGATCAATCGTGTAAATTCTAAGTGTATGCCTGCCTGCATTTATGTGTTGCAATTTTTCGTTCCTTACTGCATAGTTTCTTAAAACATTTTGCTTCCATTCTTCACTTCTGCCAAATGTTCGTGAATCAATTATTTTTAAGGGGCCATTATCAATGGATACTGCATAACGTACACTCATGTTGTTATTGAGAGGATGAGTAGGCAATGTAAATAACTTAAGGGATGGAGTAGCGGAAGAAAAAGTATAAAAATCATATTCTACAAAAGCATTGCTGCGTTTAATAGAATCAGGATCGGTTGGAGATTTGCTTTTTAGGGAAAACGGTAAAGCCTGCAATGCACTACCTGTATATCCTAATCCATCTATAAGTTTCCATTGATTTGATGGCTTGTTTGTTTGTCTTGAGAAATGGGTGGCGTTCATAGAAATAAAACCATTGTTTTCAATAAAGCCATTATAACCAGACAGCGCTGGTTGATTTATTTTAGTTGCTTGTATGTTAAGCATCATTTGTTTGCCTCCTGAAGTAAAAATGATGTTACCATTTCTTTTTCCATTTTCACCGAACTTGCTCCAATCAACATCTACCCAAATTCGTGTTTGGTTGTTGCCCGTTTCAGGACTAAGTACTCCATTGTTTTCAGAGAGATGAATCCAATTATTGGAAACAGAAGCATTCCACGTGACTGTTTGATTTTTACTTAAAAATATGTCAACAAAATATTTCTGTTTATTCAAATTGTCAAAAGCAGGCAGTGACAATGAGCTATTATTTTGCAATAGAGAAGAATCTTTTGTCACAAAGCCTTCAGGTGCTATGCTCCAATCACTTGTACTATCAATAGTTAATGCAGGTATATCTGGTGTTAGATAGACAGCAAGATTTCTGGGTTTCATTGACATCATATTTTTCCACTTGCCATTAGCCAATTCATTATTATAATATTCAGTCTCTTTTGCAATGCTGTCATAAGCAGACTTTGATTGTTGTGCATAATCGTATGCACTTAACCTGTTTTGTTTGGAGTAGAAGTAAGCCTTGTCGCGATACAAAAACTTATTATTTATCCACGAAGCACCGACTACCGGATAATACACTAACTGGTAAAATGCGTCTGCATATTTTGAGTCTATTTGTGATCTCAGTTTTTTCACTTCTGTTTCTAAACTGTTGTACCTGTCTATTCGTTTTTGAGCTTCATCTCCAAAATAGAAATGATTAAACTCTGTGTACGTTGTTTTGGTGCTTGGCTCTGTTTGACTCCAACCCATAAATTCCGGTTTGCGTTCAAATGCCAAAGCATAATACT
>JBDSAQ010000372.1:0-3333 GCA_039922095.1 Ginsengibacter sp.
ATATTAATCCAAAATGATCCGCTTCATATTCCTGGTTTCTTGAGTTAGGTAATAGCACACCGATCTGTGCTGCAGGACCATAAACATTATTGAAAATATTGTTTGCCTGGGCATTACCTGAAGTAAAGATATTTCCTGTAAGCTGAAGGCCTTGTGCAAGAAGAGCCTGGCTCATTCTTTCCTGCCCATGATGGGCAACAGCATGTGTTATTTCATGACCCATTACAATGGCCAGGGCAGCTTCATTTTGTGCAACAGGTAATAATCCGGTATAGACTACAACCTTACCACCAGGCATACACCAGGCGTTTACTTCTTTGTTATCAACCAGATTAAATTCCCATTTATATCCTGCCAGTTCTTTACTCAATCCTTTTTGACTGTAGTATTGAGTAATAGCAGCAGCAATGCGGCCTCCAACTCTTCGTACCATTTCAGCATCTTTACTTGCTGTTACATTAATTATTTTATTTTGGGATAAAAAAGTTTGGTATTGGCTAACTGCCTCCTGCTGTAAAGTATTTTCAGATATTAAGCTGAGCTGTTTACGGCCGGTTACAGCATTTGTAGTGCACGCCGCGATTAACATTACACAGCCTGCATAAAAGAGAAAATTTTTTTTCATTTTAATATATTTCCATACATTAAAACAATTGCTGTACCAAAAAAAATTATGATTTCCTAAAGTGTAAAAAAGGGATGTGAGAGCAATGAAGAAATTCAATTACATTCTTCTGCGTAATTTCTTTTTATCACGATATTTTAAAATGGGAACGCGGCTCTCATTACCTTTTATTAAACGGCTTATATTTTTTTGATGGGTTAGTACTATAAGCCCGGCAACGGCCACAGCAAATACTCTATAAAAAACTTCCTTTTCATTATAAATCCATAATACGCAAATAGGTAAAGCTATTCCTGCTAATATTGAGCTAAGAGATATATATCTGGTAACATAAAGCACTGCTAAAAAAACTGCAACACAACTTGCAGCCACCACCGGCTGAATGGCCAACACCATTCCAAATAATGTAGCCACTCCCTTACCCCCTCTAAAATTTGCCCATATAGGGAAGATGTGACCCGCCACAGCCGCCAGGCCCAGGCCGATCATGAAATTTGTTCTGTCCAATTCATTATGCAAATAATGTGGGAAAAAATTATAAAGAGCCACAGCTATTATTCCTTTAAGCATATCAGCAACCATTACTATAGTACCAAAACGTGAACCTAATACACGAAAGGTGTTTGTAGCGCCCATGTTTCCACTACCATACTCCCGGATATCAATATCAAAATATTTTTTGCTTATAATTAAAGCTGTGGGGATTGAACCAATCAGATAAGCGATAATAATAGATAAGGCTTCTTCCATAGAACAAAAAATGAATCAAAACGCCAAATATACCAATTAAAAGTTTCTATTAATGTATAGTTAAAGAAGAAATAAAAAATTTTATACCCAATTACCCAGGTTATGCCGATTGTATCTTTATCAATTTCATCATTGCATATCACAAATCTTACACTAACTCTTATTTGAAAGAATTTGATAAAATCTTTTTATTTCCGCAATTTCAATTGAGGAAAGCAGTTCGTTATTATCATATTTAGATTTAAGAAATAATACCCTTTTATGTTGCGGGTATTTTATGAGGATAGCTTCTATAATCTGCCCTGTGCCTTCATCTTTTTCATACATCGGTTTCGGCACGGGCACATCTGATTTATATCTTGTAGGCATTCTTTTTATCACGGCTTCCAGGGTGGCCAATTTACCTATTGGCAAATCTTCAATTTTAGAAGCTTTACCATATAACCCCTCTAATTGCTTTTTACTAAGGCTTCCCCGCTCCATATACTGTTTATATATACTTATAATAAACGATGAAACAGGATAAGCCAAAATACATTGTTCCAACACATTGTTAATAATATCTATATCAGGCATTTTTTTATTCATACTGATCCAATTATTATAATTTAAGGAATCCAGGAAGGATTACTTTAAATTAAGACGGTGAAATATTGATTAACAAAGGGTACTACTGTAATCCCAACAATTTAAAAATAATTTTACAAATCCTATCACCTATGTATGATTATAAAAAAATGATGACCTTGCTAAGTATCCAAAATTTGTAGTTTTACGGAATAATTAATAACATGAAGATAGGTATAGCCGCTGATCATGGGGGTTTTGAATTGAAGCAATTGCTTCTCCCTTTTTTAGAATTTAATGGTTTTGAAGTAGTTGATTTTGGGGCTTTTGATTTCAATAGCCTTGATGACTATCCTGACTTTGTAATACCTCTTGCCAGGGCTTTGGCAGATAAAACTATAGAACGCGGCATTGCCATTTGTGGAAGCGGCGTAGGTGCATGTATTGCTGCTAATAAAATTAACAAAGTCAGGGCCTGTCTTATTAATGATCATTTTTCTGCACACCAGGGAGTTGAAGATGATGATATGAACATGCTCTGCCTTGGAGGCCGCGTTACAGGATCTTCAGCCGCTATGGAAATAATTGAAGCTTTTTTAAAAGCAACATTTACAAATGCTGAAAGGCATGTTCGCAGGTTAATGAAAGTGGCTTCATTAGAAATCAAATAATTGATTTAATTTCTTTTGTTATAAATGATCTTGGTCGGGAGAAGCCTTAATTTTAATTAACAACCTCAACAAATTCTTTAAGGCTTGTTCCAATAATATGATTCCATCCTGAAGTAAAACTTTCTTTTGCCATATCAGGATTGTCTGCAGGGAAAGTTTCAAGTCCCTCATGGGTTAACCTAAGTCTTGTTTTATTTCCTTCAGAGAAAAGCTCAAACGTTACTACTGATTTTCCGGAAGTTCCTGCATAACTCCAGCTATAAGCAAGTTTTTTGTTCTCCTGCACTTCTGTTATTTTACACAGATGCAGATAACTTCTTTCTTTAGATCCTCCTGTGAATTCAAATTCAAAGCCAACCTCAGGTTTAAATGATTTGATATTAAAGTACCATTGCTTCATTTTATCCTTATCAGTTATTGCCTGCGATACAACTTCAGCAGGTGCGTTAAACGTACGTTCTATTACCAAAGGCTGTGTTTTCATTTTTTTCTTTTTTTATTTGATTTAGATTGAGATTCTTTAGCCAGAAATTTTTCAAGACCATCAAACTTTTCTGTCCAGAAATGTTTGTATTGCTGCGACCATAAGTTAACTTCCTGCAGGGGTTTTAATTGAACTTCACAATACCGTTCTCTGCCTCGCTGATTAATAACTACAAGACCGCATTCCGTTAAAATTTTTATGTGTTTTGAAACTGCAGGCCGGCTGATACCAAAATT
>JBDSAQ010000373.1:0-17591 GCA_039922095.1 Ginsengibacter sp.
GATATTTTGCTCATGAGTACCCACAATTATTTGCTTATTCGCACTGTCGTATGTAATTGCATTCATCAACGTACGCCCCGCATTAGGATAAAAGGAAGTTATCCAATTAGCACTGTGTTCTGTCAACTCACCAATACGGATCAACCCGTCATCACTCACAGTCACCACCCTGTGATTTTCCATTGAGGCGATGTCATTAAAACAACAATTGCCTTTTTGTTTGAGTACAACCCCCAGTTCATCGATACATTCGCCGGTTGCTACATCCCAAATTAAAACAGTGCCGTCAAAGGTTCCTGCTGTCACCCGTTTCCCGTCCGGTGTCCAGTTAAAAGATCGTTCCCACAAACCGGATTTAGGAACCAGCTTCTGCTTCATGTTATTGTCTCTGGAATCCCAAATCAATATTCTTTGATCATATGCAGCTGATAATATGTCACCATTTAAAGGGGAAACAGCAACTTTTTTGATGGCTGATACGTGTCCGGATAGCTGCTGGACAGCTTCGGATGTGTCAATATTAAATATTCTAACGATGCCATCGTCACATCCTAAAACTATTCTCCTGTTTACCTGGTCAATTGCACATGTATCCGTTTCCGTTTCATAAGGTCCAAATCTTGAGATTTCTTTTCCTGTGTTGATATCCCATACTCTCAGTGTCATATCGTCCCCCGATGTGTACAACTTTCCTTCAAAATAATTGACTGATAATACATCTTTTTCATGTCCGTAAATAATTCTTTTAATAGCACCACTTTCAAGGTTCCAGACTATGATTCTACGATCCCTCGACACTGAGGCTCCCATATCGCTGTCTATGAAAACAAAGTCCTCCACATCATCGCTATGCCCGCGAAGTACTTTATACAACTCTTCTTTCCTTAAATCCCATATGCAAATGTTATAATCAGAAGACGCTGTTGCAGCCAATGTTCCCCCTGCATTAACGGCAACTTTATTAACCAGGTGTTGATGATATCCTAAAAGCTTCGCTTTCCTGGTTGCCCGGTTAAAAACGGCTACAGCGCAATCGTAGCCGGATGTAATGATACTGGATGAATTGGGAATTTCAACCGCGCAGGTAACCGGTCCCCTATGGCACTGAAACAGACGATCATTATTCATAATTTTTAAAATTTATCGATTAGTAACGTATTGAATATTGATGTAATTTATTAATGACCAATTCATTGGCGGGGCTTACTCTCAGGCTGTTAAAATATTCACTTGCCGTAAGCCCGTTCACACTTGAATTATTGTGATCGGAACCATTAACCAGGCAAGTGGGATTAGCAATTGCGAGGGATTCAATCCATTTCTCAAAAAGTTGTCTTCTTTCATCGTAGGAAAATAACCAATTACTATAGACAGTAAAAAAAGCGTTACTCCACCATATATACGTATCATCCAAAGAGCTAATCCTGGCTAATAGTTCCTTTTTATCTGCAAGCAAATTGCAATGCATGTATTCATGCGGTAAAGCCCGGTATTCGAGCCAACTATCCTGGAAGGCTTTAGCACCGCCCCACTTGTTGAGTTCCTGTTCCCAAACCAGTTCAACATCTCTCCAATTAATATTTTCCGGGGTTATCCCCTCCCATAATTGATAATGAGTAGAAGGGTAGGGAAACAGCTTCATAATGTGCTTAACAAAATGAGGGAAATCTTTACCATCCCATTCTTCAACGAGGAGCTTTCTGATTTCCAAAGCTTTCTTGCTGTAATCAAAATATACAACTTTCGTTTTTGCACCACATCCATTCGATTCAATAATTCTAACAGGTTTGAAGCCGGATGCGACGGAAAATAATGTTCCGATTGGATGTTCACTATTGGGCGTCAGGTCGTCATAAGATTCTATATTCCATAAAAAAACGCTATTCCGGGAATTGTCTAACTGGATTTTAATTTTGTTTAAAAATTTGAATTGAGATTCCGTTAAACCTTTTTCGCTAATTGCCGTTGAATCATATTTTCTCAGGAATGAAGTAAAATTATTTTGATGTGTATCCGCTTTTAAATTAAACCGGCTTGTATTTACAGAAGAGGAAAAACCCTGAACAGGCAAACCAAATCCAAGGCTCGTATTAATAAAATTCCATCCATTGATTTGGGGAACCAATTTCACTTTTCCGCCTTTTGGAGCAGGATAAATTGTGTGTCCGGGAGCCAGCTTAAAAGGATTCAGCTCCCTGACGGATAGTTGAGGATTTCCCAACTTTGGTTTTGCTAACCTGAAGTAGTTCATGTTTACTAATAAACAATCGGTTTTTAAGCCCGGATAACCCGAATTGTTATTTTCTATTTCTCCAATGATAAAAAAATCTTTTTCCCGTATCAGTCGCCAAATGCCATCGTAAAATCCTTCAGTATTCCAGTAAGCCGGATGCCATTTCTCATCAATCACATGACCTTCTGTTTGAATCAAACAAAATGAATAACTTGTTTCTGATACTTTTTGCAGCAAGTCATCAATATTAGAAGCTTCTATTACGCTCCCCTGGTAACCGTATCTTAACCATGTCAACGTTAACTCTCTAAGCACCCCTGCATGGTTATTTGCTCCTATTTTATCCGGACTGCTTATTAATCCAAAAATTAAGTCTTCCATAGCGTTATTTATGCAAATTAATCAGGTCAGAATTTTTAGAAACACAGATGGATAATAATACACCAAGGCCTAAACGATCTGTTTTAAACTGGCTCCTTTGTATTGAAGGAAGCAATTTTTTTACAGTTCGTACCGCTTCATCAGCATTGATTGTGCGGACATACACCGTTATAACATCAACCACTTTCTGATCAAGAAAAGAATGAATCAGTGTTATGCCGCCCTCTACCAATAAAGAATTTATCTGGTATTCGTGCAGTTGTTCCAGGGGTGCAGCGAGCTCATGATTCTCCTGGGGCAGGTAAATACCACCCGTTTGTACGTTGTATAAATTATTTCCAATTACAAATGTTCGCCGCTCTTCGTAATTAATTTCCACAAGACTAGTTCCGGCAAATATGATCCTGTCAGGCTGGCCAAAGGGTTTCCGGTTAAGATACTCTTCCCTTGCATTAAGACGTGGCCGGTCTGTTTTCCAAGTGTTTACCCCTACAGCAATAGCGCTATATTTTTCCCTGAGTGTATGTACCCTTTCCCAATCTTTTTGGCATGACAAACAATTTTTATTTGTAGGATCGGCATTTGTGAGACCTTCCTTTGTGATAGCAAAATTTACGTGTACAAACGGTCGTTGTTTCTTTATTTTATGCAATACAAATCCATTTGACAACGAAGAAACTTTATCAAGTTTATACATATGTCCCATTTTACTCGACTTTGTTTCAATATAACTGGCAGAATGTTTATTTACCTTAACAGGGAAGGTTATCCGCTGGTTAATTATGATGCCTGATTCTTTTAATGCTTTTATTTTAAGCGGATTATTAGTAATTAAATTGATCGACTTTATACCCAAGCTTTTTATTATTTCAATAGCTTCTTCGTATGTCCTGCAATCTATCGGCAACCCAAGATTTTGGTTTGCATCAATGGTGTTATATCCGTCTTGCTGTAGACTGTATGCTTTAATTTTATTACCCAATCCAATTCCTCTTCCCTCCTGAAGAAGGTATATTACCACACCACCATGCTTCCCTATATATTTTAATGAGAAATCCAGTTGTTGTTTACAATCACATTTTTGTGAACCAAGAACTTCCCCTGTAAAACAGGCAGAATGGATTCGGACGGCTACATTTTCCTTATTGTAAACGTTGCCGGAACTAATGACGGTAATTTCATCAGTAAATTGATAAATCTTAATTAAAAACGTACCGAAATCAGTTGGGAGGTTACATTCGGCATATTCTTTTATAGCAGTAGTCATCTGAAGGCAATTTTTTCAATCAACATTAAATCTTGGTTTCGTAAATATACTTGATTTGATCGTTAATTACATTTTGTTTTTTAGAATGCAGAAAACAGTTAAACGCTTTTATCTTTAGTCCTTAATCTTAATATAATGTGCTTCTCGTTTACATACTATTGATATTAATTTCTATAGCGGATATATAGTTTTACCAAACTTTACTTATCTTTTCCAATTGTCGTAAAGCGGTAAACTTATAAATTATAACGGTATAATTTTTTTTCTCGATAGTATGGCTTGATGAATATAATAATTATTGAACCTTAATATAAATCTATTTTTTGAGTTACTATTTGTGTAAGCGGTATGTTAGTTGATAGGTAAGAAGAATATTTTTCATCCAGTTTTATTTCATGTAAAAACCAACGTTTCCCATCCCAGGTTACTGTATTATTTAACACGTTTAATTCGTTTATTGGGATATTTAATCCAAAGCCAATTCCCTTTAGGAAAGCCTCTTTTTGAGTCCAAAATTTATAGAATGCATGAAGACTGTTATCAGCCAATAAAATTCGTTCCCACTCATGATCGGAAAACTGATCATTGATGTCACTTATTTGAATATTGCAGATTTCTTCAATATCAATACCTACTTTATTTGTTTCGCTTATAGCGCAAATTATGTATTCCCCGGAATGAGAAATATTAAAATCAATTAAATCATCAAGATATGGCCTTTGGTATTCCGCATATTTCAGATTGCTTAGTGAATACAAATTAAGTTCTAAAAAGGTAAGTCCTTTTATTAAAATAATGTTTCCTAATAAGCTTCTATAAGCATCTTGCCATTTCCTGAAATTCGAGATTTTTTTCTGAATAAAAAAAGGAAGTTGTTGAAGAAAATAGTTATAAGATTCAGAGCTTAATTTAGCAGAAAATTTACTATAAAATATATACACCATAGAACGTATTAATGCTTTTAAAGTTAAGAATAAGTATTACCTTATTTCTTAATTCCTTAAAAAGTATTCAAAAAAAATATTAAGAAAGAATTTAAATTGCTCAATAAACCCATCCGATGATATAGATTCAGCTATAGTAAATGCACCGATTTTTGTACGGCATAAATTGTTGAGATAAGCGCCTGTACCTAAAGCACTACCAAAGTCATTGGCCAAACTTCTTATTTAAGTTCCCATTATGTGTACTACCCTGAATGAAATAGCCGGCAATTCAATTTTTGTTATTTCAAATTCACTTATAAAAATTTTCCGGGTTCCAGTTTTACATCTATACCTTTTCTTGCTAAAAGATAAACAGGCTTGCAATCCTGCTTTATCGCAGAATGTGTGGGAGGCACCCGGTTTAATTCACCGGTAAAATTTTAAAGCGGTTTGGTTATAATTTCTGTACTAACAGAACTAATATCTATGAATTCTTGCGATTCACTTTCAAGATCGTATGCTGGTGTTACTGCGCCGATGGTAAATGTTTCTGTGTATTCTTTTTCTGCAGCCATGTACTCAGTTATCTTCTTTGTGAGCTTTCCTGTAAAGATTTGAAAACTTTTTCGTTCTCCTATATATTTAAAAGCATCAGGCATTACTCTAAGATAAATAATTTAAAGAAAACTGGCAGGTGATACACCATAACTGTTCGGAAGATTATGAAGTGTTTTGATAAAGCTATCCTTGGCTTGCTTTGCATCTCCTTTACTTAATAAAACTATGTTGTAAATGATATCTCTCTCCAAATCCTAGGCACACTTTTCGTTTGCAATTTATAACCCCTTAATCCTTTTTGTTTTTTATAATGGGTTAATAAAATAGCTGCTGGCATGGTCACATACATAACCACTTTAATGCCGTTTCAGTTCTGTTAAGCAGGTGACTTAAAGTTAGATGTTGTTTAATAAACTTAAAAATATCTCTATCTGCCATCTTGATTTATAGATTTCTGTTATCTCCTTACTATTCATTTTCTTCAGATTGGTTATAAATGATATTGTTTCGCCGTCTGATTTTTTGATTGCTTTTTATTATTCTAAATATACTAATACATTTACCCTATCCATTTTATCAACATATCTTAATAACAATGATTTTTCTTCCGAACAGTTATGGTCTCTGACCAACAATAATTGCTACCATCATTAACAACAACTCACTACGCCTCCCTGCCATGACACTGCTTATACTTCTTACCACTTCCACATGGGCATGGATCATTTCTGCCAATTTTTGGAGCGGCTTTTATAGGTTCTTTTTTTACAGGTTCTGAGGGATCATTATAATCGTTTTCGTTTGTAAGATATTCCGGGCCTCCGCCTGCAGGCGCTCCGGCATATTCTTCTTTGCGCTGGCGCATTTTGCTCATATCTGTTTTTTGCTCCCGGCCTTCTCTTATTCTTCCTGTTTGGGTTTGCTCCACAGGAATGGTGCAGTGACATAGGAAGCTTACAATATCTTTATTAACCTGGTCATCCATCTGCTTAAAGGCATTAAAGGCTTCTATTTTATAAATAACCAGGGGGTCCTTTTGTTCGTAGCCTGCGGTTTGTACACTATGCCTTAAATCATCCATCGCTCTTAAATGCTCTTTCCAGGCATCATCAATTAAAGCCAGTGTGATATTGCGTTCAAGGGCATTGGTTAATTCTGCCCCATCCGTTTCAATAGTTTTATCAAGATTAGCCAGGGCCTGTATTGCTTTTTTCCCATCAGTAAAAGGAACCGCTACATTTTCAATATGAGCCCCCTGCTCCTTACGGATGTTTTTAATTACCGGTAAGGTTTGCCTGCTTAATTGTTTTGTTTTTTCGTTGTAATGTGTTTTAGCTTCTTCGTATAATCTTTCGGCTAAAACATTCACATCAGTCTTATCAAGTTCATCAGCAGTAATAATTGTATCAATACCAAAATTCATTATTACTGATAATTTAAAATCTTCATGGTCATTCATTTCTTTGGCTGATAACACAAGGCCTTCTGCCACTGAATAAAAAGCGTTATCAAGATCAAGTACCAGGCGTTCTCCAAACAAGGCATGATTACGTTTTCCGTAAACTACGGTACGCTGTTTATTCATTACGTCATCATACTCCAGCAATCTTTTTCTTATGCCGAAATTATTTTCCTCTACTTTCTTTTGCGCCCTTTCAATACTTTTTGAGATCATGCTATGCTGAATTACTTCCCCTTCTTTATATCCCATTCTATCCATCATAGATGCTATCCTTTCACTTCCAAACATACGCATAAGATCATCTTCCAGAGATACAAAAAATTGTGATGTACCGGGATCTCCCTGCCGGCCTGCACGACCTCTTAACTGCCTGTCAACCCGGCGGCTCTCATGCCGCTCAGTGCCCAGGATAGCCAGCCCGCCTGCGTTTACAACACCGGGCCCTAATTTAATATCAGTACCACGACCAGCCATATTTGTAGCAATGGTAACGCCTTGTGCATAACCCGCTTCAGCTACAACCTGTGCTTCCCTGGCATGTTGCTTGGCATTTAAAACATTATGTGGAATGGCTTTTTGTTTTAACATGCGGCTCAGTAATTCGCTTACTTCAACTGAGGTTGTACCAACTAATATTGGCCGCCCCGCATCACGCATTTTTTCAATTTCTTCTATAACTGCCTTGTATTTTTCCCTCTTGGTTTTATAAACAAGATCCTGTGTATCTTTTCTTGTAACGGGCAAATTGGTTGGGATGGTAACTACATCTAATTTATAAATATCCCAGAGTTCTGCTGCCTCCGTTTCAGCAGTACCCGTCATACCGGCAAGCTTATGGTACATTCTAAAATAATTCTGTAACGTGATGGTAGCGTAAGTTTGAGTTGCTGCTTCAATCTTTACATTTTCTTTTGCTTCTATCGCCTGGTGCAGGCCATCGCTGTACCTTCTGCCTTCAAGAATACGACCCGTTTGTTCGTCAACAATTTTAACCTGTCCATCAAGTACCACATATTCTATATCATTATCAAATAAAGTATATGCTTTTAATAATTGCTGAACAGTATGTATGCGGTCAGCCTTTATTGAGTATTCATTAAGCAAGGCTTCTTTCTGATGTAATTTTTCTTCGCTGCCTAAATCACTTTTTTCAATGTCAGCAAGCTTAACTCCAATATCAGGCAGTATAAAAAATTCAGGATCTTCTCCAGATTTAGTTATTAGATTAATTCCTTTGTCAGTAAGCTCCACCTGGTTATTCTTTTCATCTATATGAAAAAATAATTCTTCATCAGCTTTTGGCATTTGCTTTTGCTGGTCTGCTAAATAATAATTTTCTGTTTTTTGAAGCTTAACCCTCATGCCGGGCTCACTAAGATATTTAATTAATGCGCCGGTTTTTGGTAATCCCCGATGCGCTCTGAACAAAGCCAGTCCCCCATCTTTTGGATCATCGTTGCCATCTGCAATTTTCTTTTTGGCTTCAATTAAAAAATTGTTCACTACTTTTTTTTGCGCTTCAACTATTCTTTCTATACGGGGCTTTAAAATATGAAACTGCTGGTCATCTCCTTTAGGTACAGGGCCGGAAATAATTAATGGTGTTCTTGCATCATCAATTAAAACACTGTCCACTTCATCAACCATAGCAAAATGATGTTTGCGCTGAACCATTTCATCCGGAGAATGTACCATGTTATCTCTCAGGTAATCAAAACCAAATTCATTATTAGTTCCGTAAACTATATCAGAGTTATAAGCTTTTCTGCGTGCATCACTATTTGGGTCGTGCTTATCAATACAATCAACTTTTAGCCCCAGCCACTCAAATAAAGTCCCATTCCACTCACTATCCCGGCGGGCCAGGTAATCATTTACAGTTACAATATGAACACCTTCACCGGCAAGCGCATTGAGGTACGCAGGTAATGTAGACACAAGCGTTTTACCTTCACCTGTTGCCATCTCAGCAATTTTACCTTCGTGTAAAACCATGCCACCTATCAATTGTACATCATAATGAACCATGTTCCATGTAACCTCCCCGCCTGCAGCCATCCATGTATTTTTGTAAATTGATTTATCACCTTCAATTCTTATATAACTTTTATTGATGCTAAAGTCTCTGTCGAGTTCAGTAGCTGTTGAAGCCAATTCTTTATTTTCTTTAAAACGGCGTGCAGTTTCTTTAACCACAGCAAATGCCTCAGGCAAAATTTCTTTTAAAATTTCTTCAATCTTCTGGTCACGCTCTTTGCGCATTTTATCTACATCCTGGTAAATTAGGTCCCTGCCGGTAATATCTAAAGAAGACAGGTCTTCAGCGTCCTGTTTTTTTACAACAATCGCTTCGTCAATTTCACTGATATGATCCTGAATTCTTGTTTTAAATTCCTGTGTTTTTGCCCGCAATTCATCGTTAGTAAGGGCTTGATACTGGTCAAAAAAAGCATTAATCTCCCCTACTAAATGAGAAATTTTCTTTACATCTTTTTCGCTCTTATTACCGCCAAATAATTTTGAAAGAAAGCCAGCCATAATATTCTGTGTTAGATTAACTAATAATTAAGATAAGCATTTATTCAGTCAAATATGATGCAAAAAAATGCCAAAGCCATATTGACAGGGGAGTAAAGATAAGAAATACTCTACAGTGAATAGATTAGTGGTTTATTATAAAAGCCTAAACTTTTACACGATATACAGTTTTTGAAGACATGGTTTTATAGACCTATTAACTTAACTTTGCCTGCCTTAAATACATAACAATGAGTGGTGCATTAAAAGAAGTTAGAAACAGGATAAAGAGTGTTCAAAGTACCCAGCAAATAACCAAAGCCATGAAAATGGTTAGTGCAGCAAAGTTGCGCAGGGCGCAGGATGCTATTATTCAAATGCGTCCTTATGCAAAAAAGTTACAGCAAATGCTCACTAATATTGTAAGCAATGGAGAAGGTGGTGTAAGTATGGAATTAGCAGTGGTGCGGCCGGTAGAAAAAGTATTGGTTATTGTAATCACCAGCGATCGCGGACTTTGCGGTGGCTATAACAGTACCCTTATTAAATTGGCTAAGCAAACCATCCGGGAAAAATATAATGCTCAAGGTGCTAAAGGGAATACGGAATTTTTGCCTTTAGGAAAAAAAGGGTACGAGCATTTTTCGAAAAATAATTTTAAAGTAAACGATCATTATTGGAATATTTTCACTGATCTGAGTTTTGAAAAAGTGCAGGCAGCAGCAAAATTTGCCATTGATAATTTTAAGTCTGGTAAAGTTGATGCTGTGGAATTGGTGTACAGTGAATTTAAAAATGCGGCCACCCAAAGATTTATTGTTGAACAGTTTTTACCCATACCAAAAACAGAAAAGATAAAAGGCGAAAAGCAACAGGATTTTATTTTTGAGCCTGATAAAGATGTACTCATTGAAGAGTTAATGCCCAAGATATTAAATACCCAATTGTATAAGGCTGTATTAGATGCAAACGCCAGCGAACATGGTGCCCGGATGACGGCAATGGATAAGGCTACGGATAATGCTGCTGAACTACTAAAAGCATTAAAAATAAGCTATAACCGGGCAAGGCAGGCAGCTATTACTACGGAGTTAACAGAGATAGTAAGTGGGGCTGCGGCGTTGCAGGGGTCAAACCCCTATCCCCTAAAGGGGTAAAAGAAGTAAAATTTAAAATAAAATATTCCCCTTTAGGGGATACGGGGCAATGGATCCAGGTATAATCATCCCACATATAGAAGCATTAATATTTGCAAGTGAGAAACCACTGTCTGCAAATGAATTATTGGAGTTAATTAATAATGCTTTGAGTTTTATTGATGACAAGGCTACAGAAGATGAAATAGAACAAGCTATAATTGCTATTCAGGAAAAGTATAATTCAGAGGTTTACCCATTTGAAATAAAACAGGTTGGCGGTGGATGGCAATTTCTCACCAAAAAAGAGTATCATAAAACTATTGCGCAATTGAATGGTGATAAATTTTTAAAGAAACTCTCTGCTGCTGCGCTGGAAACCTTATCCATTATAGCATATAAGCAACCAGTTACCAAAAGTGAAATTGAGATTATAAGAGGGGTAAATTGCGACTATGCAGTTCAAAAATTATTAGAAAAAGAGTTAGTACTTATTGCCGGCAGAAATGAGGATGCCGTCGGCAAACCATTGATCTATACTACTTCAAAAACCTTTATGGATTATTTTGGTATTAACAGCCCTGAAGATCTCCCTAAAATAAAAGAAGTGTTGATGGAAGAGCTTACAGAAGCAACTAAAATTGATAATATTATAACTCCCGGATTAACAGAAAATAATTTTAATGAAGGTTAATCCCGTACCCGGTTTATCCTTGTGGCACAAATTAAGTTAACAAGGTTGTTGTTTTAATAGAGGGATATATAGCAGGCTCGTATGCTAAACTGTATTTACTGATATGTATGTTTTATCAGCTTTGCTTTTTTTAAATTCTACAATACCATCAGCAGTGGCAAAAATTGTAAAGTCTTTACCTACACCAACATTTTTTCCAGGGTGATAAACTGTACCTCTTTGCCTTACAATAATATTACCTGAGATGGCCTGTTGTCCGCCAAAAATTTTTACTCCCAATCTTTTGCTTTGTGAATCACGACCGTTTTTTACTGAGCCTTCGCCTTTTTTGTGAGCCATAAAAATTAAAGAATTTAATTAGATTTTTAAATAAGGTTTAATTTAACCTTCGCTATTAACGTTACTTATAATATCTGTAACTTTTATTTGAGTGTATTGAGTACGATGTCCGTGTTTTTTTCTAAAGCCTTTTCTTCTTTTCATTTTAAAAGCTATAATCTTTTCGCCTTTGATCATGTCGTTGACAATTTCCGCGTTAACTGTAGCTTTAGCATCCGAACTTAAACTGATATTACCTTCATTCTCAAAAAGTACAATGTCAGAAAATTCTACTTTATCACCGGCTTTACCTGCAAGATGCGGCACAAATAAACTTTGCCCTGCTTTAACCTTATATTGTTGTCCGGCGATTTTTATAACTGCAAACATAACTGTCCAAAATTTAGGAGTGCAAATGTAAGGTAAATGAGTTAATCAGCCATAACTTTTAAGATCACTCAACTAACATCGAAACGCCATATGATACATTCAGAGGATCATAACATCGGTAATGTATCACGATATAGTTGTGCATCGGATTGATTGGGTACCGTCTTCAGCAACACACTCTCCTGCGAAGCAGGATTCAAGTCAAAACCTTATCTTTGCAAACTTCTAAAAATTCTTCTCATGAAATTGAAAGGTTTGGTTTGGTTTTTTGCGATTGCACTTATTCTCATTTCAGTATATCAGTTATCATTTACCTGGGTAGTTAACAGCCACGAAAAAGCGATGAAACAAAAGGCTGAACGCATGGTAAAAATGAGTAATCCCGGTATAAAAGGTGAAGAAAAAGACGAGCTGGTGAAGCTGAAACTATTACGCCTGCTGGATAGTACCAAAGATGTAGAAATTTATCCCTTAACAGGAACTACTTACCAAAAATGTAAAGAAAAAGAACTTAATCTTGGGTTAGACCTTCAGGGTGGAATGAGTGTTACTATGGAGGTCAGTCTCCAGGGATTGATAAAATCTTTAAGTAATAATCCTAAAGATCCAACGCTTTTAAATGCATTAAATGCTGCTGACAGGCTTAAAGTAAACAGTGATGCAGATTACATAACACTTTTCAGTGACGCATTTAAACAACAAAACCCTTCAGCTAAGCTTGCATCATTATTTGCAGGCGGGGGCAAAAGCATAAAAGTAACAGACAGTGATGAGGATGTGACAAAGGCTATAAGAATTGTTTCCAAAGGCGCTATTAATGAGACCTATAAAATTTTACTTAAGCGTATAGATAAATTTGGGGTTGCACAGCCTAACATAAATCTTGATGAAAATAAAGGAATAATTACTGTGGAACTTGCAGGCGTTAATGATCCTGAAAGGGTAAGAAAATATTTACAATCTTCAGCCAACCTGCAATTTTGGGAGGTTTATAACCTAAATGAAATAGGTAAAAATGTTGAAGAAGCTGATAAGGCTTTGCAAGCATATTTAAATGGTGTTTCCCCTGATAGTTTAAAAAACCCGGCAGATACAGGGAAAAGTATAATTGCCACAAATGAAAACCCCCTCATAAAAAGTATACGGTTTATTGGCCCGCAGCAGGATAGTAAGGGCAAGCAGGTTTTTAGTGCGGCATTGGCCAGCCTCGAATTAAAAGATACAGCAAAGGCTAACCAATATTTGAATCTTGAAGTTGTAAAAAATAATTTTCCGGCAGACCTTAAATTTTTATATGGCATAGAAGAAAAAGATACTAAGGGAAGGAAATATATACCATTGTATGCGGTTAAAACCATACCGGGGAGTGAGAAAGCAAAATTAGAAGGTGATGCTGTTGAAGATTCCAGGCAGGATTTTGATGATAAAGGGAGACCTGCAATTAAAATGCAGATGACCACCTCCGGAACAAGAATCTGGGCAAAGATAACAACAGATAATGTAGGAAAACCTATTGCTATCGCTTTAGATGATATTGTATATTCTGCCCCAAATGTAAACGGCCCTATTGAAGGAGGCAACTCAGAAATATCAGGCAGCTTTACTACTGAAGAGGCTCAGGATCTTGCTAACATCTTAAAATCCGGAAAACTGGATGCGCCTGCAAAAATAGTACAGGAGCAGGTTGTAGGCCCTACACTCGGTAAAGAAGCAGTTAACGGTGGGGCTAAAGCTTTTATTATTTCCTTCCTGGTAATTTTCGCTTTAATGCTTATATATTACAATACAGCTGGCTGGATAGCTAATATTGCATTGATCTTAAACCTGCTTTTTACAATAGGTATATTAAGCGCATTAAGCGCAACACTAACAGCAGCAGGTATTGCGGGTCTGGTATTAACTATTGGGATGGCTGTAGATACTAATGTTATCATTTTTGAAAGAATAAAAGAAGAGTTGACACGAGGGAAAAGTTATCCGCAGGCAGTAAATGATGGATACCGGCGTTCTCTTGCTCCTGTTATTGATGCTCACGTAACTACCTTTTTAACGGCTGCAATACTTTTCTATTTTGGCTTAGGCCCTGTATTAGGATTTGCTACTACTCAAATGTTAGGTATAGCTCTTTCATTATTTTGCGGTATTTTATTATCAAGAATAGTTACTGAACTATGGATGAATAAAAACAGGCACTTTAATTATTTTACCGGCATATCTAAAAGAATATTCAAACACGCAAATTTTAAATTTATCGAATACAGAAAAGTTGCTTATGGCATTTCTGTCGTAGTCGCAATTTTGGGGATCGCTTCATTTTTTAATGGCTTCCATGAAGGGGTTGAATTTAAAGGAGGGAGAAGCTACACAATTTCATTTAGTAACCCGGTAAAGAATGACGATGTTATGAACCCATTAAGAGATGCAATGGGCGGTGATTACCCGGTAATTAAAACTGTTGGAGATAGCAGGCATCTTAATATTACCACATCTTTCATGAAAGGTGTTGAAAATGCAGACAGCACTGTGCAGACCCGTTTATTCCAGGGGTTAAAAAATCAATTACCTGTGGGACTTACGTATAATAGCTTTGTAAAAAATCATATACAAAGTTCACAGGTTGTACAGCCAACTATTTCTGATGATCTTAAAAAAGGAGCATTTAAAGCGATCATCTTTGCTATTCTTGCTATTTTCTTATATATTTTTATCCGCTTCCGCGACTGGAGATATTCTTTGGGAACTATCATAGCGTTGCTTCACGACGTATTTGTAACCCTTGCTGTTTTTTCTTTTTTTAAAAACGTTGTGAACTTTCCTTTAGAAATAGATCAGCATTTTATTGCAGCCATATTAACTGTTGTGGGCTTTAGCATGAATGATACTGTAATTGTATTTGACAGGATAAGAGAATACAGCAGAACCATGAAGGGAGGAGATAAGCCTACTATAATTAACCGTGCTATCAATGATACCTTAAGCCGTACAATTATGACATCGCTTACGGTTTTTTTAACCCTGTTAATACTGTTTATTTTTGGCGGAGAAGTTACCAGAGGCTTTTCATTTGCAATGTTGATTGGTGTTATTACAGGAACGTATTCATCTATTTTTGTAGCTGCACCAATACTCGTGGATTTTGCAAAAAATAAACCTTTAGGAGAAGCCGACATGGCAACAGAAAATGCAAAAAAGGTTAAACCGGTAAGAGTAAAAGCATAGACAATTCCTTTAAAATTTTAACCCGTTAAGCCTGAGGCGAGACGGGTTTTTTATTGCCTTGCATGAATCAGGTATGGCTATTAAAAACTTATATTTATACCTGTAATTATCAAAAATTGAATGCAGCAAACAGGAAAATATAGGAGAAATTTCCGGGGACTTAAAGATGTTATGTTAATAGCAACAGGAGTTGTATCGGCTGGATTTGGTATAAATGGCTTTTTATTATCAAGTCATTTTATTGATGGTGGGGTTACAGGAATATCCATGTTGCTCACAGATATTTTCGGTTACCCTATTTCAGTATTGCTGGCATTGCTCAATGTTCCATTCATTATTCTGGGTTACCGTCGTATAGGCCTCAAATTCGCAGTAAAAACTTCATTATCTATTTTGGGTCTTGCGTTATGCCTTGCCTTTCTACCTTATCCTGACGTTACGCCTGATAAATTATTAACAGCAGTTTTTGGGGGGTTTTTTATAGGCGCAGGTATCGGGCTTGCAATGCGTGGGGGTGCAGTGCTTGATGGCACTGAAATAGCTGCAGTATTGCTCAGCAAAAGTTCTGCGATATTAAAAGTGAGTGATGTAATTCTTTTGCTGAATGTTTTAATTTTTACAGCAGCAGCTTTCTTTCTTGGGGTTGAGCCGGCGCTATATTCCATTTTAACCTACTTTGCTGCATCCAAAATGATTGATTATGTAGTAAATGGTATTGAAGAATATACCGCGGTTACAATTATTTCAGATTACAGCGAGGAAGTAAAAGAATTAATTATTAATAAGCTACATCATGGTGTAACCTTGTACAAAGGTACAAGTGGCTATGGCAAACGAGGCGAAAAGAGATTAGATAATGATATTCTTTATACTGTAATTACCCGGCTCGAGGCCGGTAATTTACAAATCGAAATAAATAAAATAGATCCCGAAGCAGTTATTATTCATCAAAGCATTAATAGTATTAAGGGAGGCATTATAAAGAAGAGAGCGTTGCATTAAACAATTGTTTTTAAATATTTCAATAGTCACTTCCTGGTTTAAACAGAAATATTTTTAAGATTATTACTTTACCTTGGAAAATCGGTAAAAATACTATCTTTATTACTTGCAGATTTAGCTAACCTATATAGTAATTACACCTGTAGTAATAGTAAGACAAACAATCATTGTTTTATAACCCCTAATAATTCTCAAATGAAAAAACTACTAAAACCATTTATTGTTTTATCAGCGATATTTGTATTGTATTCTTCCTGCGTGGTGCATAGATATCATGTACTGGAGTGGGATAGCGCTGAAATAAAATCTCTTTTGGATTCGCCAAAAATTGACCAGTTTGTTTTTAATTTCAATAAAAGCTTGCGGGGAAGATATGGAGCCTTTGTATCTGCTTTCGATAGTAACGGTGTGTTTTTAAGAGACTCTAAATTAAGTAAAACAAATTTTGAGAGGCCACCTTTAAAAAATATTTACACACGAGGTTTATTTTTTGTAAGAAAAGACACCATAGTTAAATATTCAAATGATGGTGCCGACACTCTTTATTTTAATCCAATACCTTACAATGATGGCTTACCATATGTTAGTTACGAAATATATAATGCTAAACCAGAAAGCGGTAAAGGATTTCTTAAAGCGCCACCACTTACCACACTTAATCCTTCACCGCCTAAAACAAGCCAATAACTTATCATACTCTCAACAAAAATCAAACTCCCGGCTCCCAGCCTTTTTCATATTCTCTTCTCCACAACTTCATTGCATCAGCATCATTTAATATATGCCCGTTTGCAGGATCGCAATGTAAAGTTCTTCCGGTGCGTTGCGCAATATTGGCAAGGTGGCAAAGCAATACAGACTTATGTCCTTCCATAATGGGAGAAATATTTTTACGGTTACCTCGGATGGCTTCCACAAAATTTTCGAAATGAAAATTATCAAGACTGCCATTGGCACTTACAGTGTTGGCGCCATTGCCGGCTTCGCTGGCTTTTACTTCTTTAACCCTTATTATCGTAGCTATAAATTTTATAATCATCATTGCCGAGATTTACCAGTGTGCCTTTATCACCATAAATAATAAATCCCCGGCCTGTGCCTTCAGTTGGAAAATTGTTGCAACTCCGGCCTTCCCAGCTAATGCTTTTATTATTGCTAAATTCAAAAGACATGGTTTGGGTATCCGGTGTTTGCCAATCGTCTTTAAATGCATAACGTCCGCCGGCAGAAGAAACTTTAGCAGGATAATCAACATCCATGAACCAGCGGCAGCAGTCTATTTCATGCGTTGCGTTGTTACAGGTTTCGGCAGTGCCCCAATGCCAGAACCAATGCCAGTTATAATGAACAATATTATCCTGGTAATCCCTTCGTGGAGCAGGGCCTTGCCATAATTCAAAATCCAATGTTGATGGAACGGGTATTTTTTTACCAATGCCAATGGTTTTGCGATTATTGTTATACCAGCATTTGCCAAAATAAGCATTA
>JBDSAQ010000374.1:0-27732 GCA_039922095.1 Ginsengibacter sp.
ATCTCTGATGACTCTATTATCTTCTATAATGCTTACTTTAACTTTTTCCACAGTAAAAGATTTGTGTAAAAATAAGCTCTTGGTATGTTATGCATTATCACCCTAAAAGGTGTTTTTATTTAAAAAAATTTAAGATCCGTAGAATTAATATGTCAAATAAAAAATCTGGATTTAAAATTTAATTAAAAAAAAATCAGTGCAGATGGCATAAGCCTGAAGTAGAGTAAATGCTTGATCTTTGCAGCTCTATTCTGCAACATAAAAGGAATTGAGCCCTGTAATTTTTAGATTGTAATCTTTACTTCAACAAATAGGCTCGTACTTGTTAACAGCAATTAAAATACAGATTATTGTATCACTACCTTATTGTAAAAAATCTTTTCACCTTTATTATTAATGATAGAAGCAACATATACCCCTTTCGTAAGTGCTGGCAAATATAGCGTGGTGCTGGCTCTGTTTCCTGCCAGCATAGTGCTCCACACTTGCTGACCTGCTAAGGTGGTTAATACTAATTGTAACTTACCATTGATCGGCTGGCTCAATGAAAGTATTATTTTATTTGAAGCAGGATTAGGCGATAAGCTTATGGATGATTGCCCTGAAGCATTTACAGTGATTGCTACCACCGTGGAAAGCGCAGAATGGCCATCCACATCTACCTGTTTTAAACGATAATAATTTTTGCCGGTTTGATAAAAGTTAACATCATCAAACCTATAGTTTAAGGGCAGATTACTGTATGTACCTGCTGGTACAGTACCAATTCTTACAAAGTGTACTCCATCGTGACTGGCTTCAATATCAAATTGGTGGGTATTAATTTCTGCGGGACTAGACCAATTAAGCTGAACTTTATTTATAACAAATGCGCCGGTAAAGGCTAAAAGCGTTACAGGCAGCGGGCCTGAGCCTGATAAAGAGAATAAAGTAAAATATGTGTAAGCAGTATCAATTGTGCCTGAAGTATCTGATAATTGCAGTGAATACCCTCTTGTTATAAAAGTTAATGAATCTAACCTGATCAATAAAAAATTTGCACTGTCAATTACCGCGGAATCTTTCGTACTGCTTATAGACCATGTTCCCGATGTTGTAGAAGTATCTTTACTATTTGTGGTCAAATAAGTTCCGTTTTCAAAAAAATCATATTCAAGGCCGGAATAGTCTATTGTATTTGTCAGAGAGTCTTTACTAAAAAAAACAATCTTATCATTTTTAAAAAGCGTAGAGTATTCTTCCACTTTCCATTTTCTATTTATCAAACTTTCATTCTGTGCTCTTGCAGTTTGAATTTGTAAAAAGGAGAGAATGAATGTATAAAGAATGTATTTCATAAACGTAATATTGTAGTGTAATATAAAAGTGAATTTGAATATCATTACCGTGCTTTTTTAAAAGCTTCTATTAATCTCATATCCACATTTTTAAATAAAAGCGGTCCTACTATTTTATTTATCTTCCCATTAAGCTGTCCTAATATATTACTTCCGCAAACATTAAGTCCGGTTCCTGTTGTAACTATTTTAACCTTGCCACATTCTTCAACAACAGTTCTAACTACTTTTCCGGGACTTAAAAAATGTCCTTGGGTGGTATAATTGGTAAAAGAAAGATCTTTATCATCTGCGTAAGCCCAAATCTTATCATATTCAACACTTTCCAGGTTGCCACCGCACCAGATATTTCCAATATACTTGGTCCATTTTTTTCTTAAAACAATTGAGAGCGGAGGGTGATATAAAAAATATTCATTGCAGGACTTAACTTCTTTAGGATTTTTAGATAATTGTAAAAGATCATAATCAAACGAATAGTTTAAGCTGTTTTCAAATGGGATATCTTTTGTAGAAGAAAACAGGTTTTTGACGTTAGCAAACAAACCATATGCATAAACAATAGGTACTTTACTTGCACTGATTTTAAGAACGATGGCTTCAATAGCAGATGTTGTAAGATCTAGAAAGCCTACATTATTAAAAAATCCTATATCTGCAGGAAAATCCTTAGGCATGGGGGTTGATCCTATTGTAGCATCACTTTTCATAAGTTTATAAACAAATTCTGCGTTGCAATTTCCTCCATTTGGTCCATTTGTATTACATACTTCGGTTTCAATTTCGTACCTGTGGTAATCCAATCTCTTTGTCAAATTTTGATTAGATTGATTCTCAATCTTGTTTATTTCCAGGTTATTACAGGTAGTATAATCCTCCCCATTATTCGATGCCGGATAATTTCTTCCAAGTGTACTGCTCATAATCCCTTTATCAGTAGTAATCCATTGTATGGAATCTTTTTCAGATACACCGCTTAGTATCTGGTCTGAGATTAAACCATGAGTTGCGACGGTATATAGGGTGTAAGAGTTTGGGCTGGTGACAGTACCTGTACCACGGTATACTATCAATCCTTTAGTGGTGCCAATAAATACCTGACCAAGTTTATTACCCCAAATGGCATTAGCATTCATACCAGTGCCTGCAGGAAAAATACAGGAGAGGCTGCCTGTATTTACATAGGTCCAATTACCTTTGCGCTTTACAGCAAATCCTTTTGCTGCGCTCAAGGTTACCCAAACATCTCCATTCGGAGCCACATATAGCCCATTTACAATTCCGCCAGGGGGAATGCCCATAGCTGCAAAATCATAAGAAATACCCGAGTAACTGCCATCAAGGTTGTACTTCACAATACGGGCAGGTATTGATTGTCCTCCTTTTGCAATATAAGGAGCTACGCTTAACCAAACCTCATTTTTACCACTTGCAACAGAATAGCAATTTCTTGATTGAGGAGTAGCAGATATAGGTGCATCACATGTATATTGAGGATAAGGCAATTCCGATGTGCCTACCCCCAATCTATAATCTTCCCATGTGCCTTTTGAAAAAAAACCTGTTTGTACAGCAAACTTGTAAGATAAAGAACCTGGGGTTATGATATAATGTGCAGGCTGACCCGGTACTATTACACCACCAATAATTTCAGGAGGTGTGCCTGATACGGTAAGATCATGATATTTATGAGCGCTCCACACTGTTCCATTTTTATCAACAGAAAGTGAGGCGCTGCTAAGTGTTGCTATTCCATCTCTGGCAAAAAAGCTGAAACATTCTGCATTCCGGTCAGGTAAATAGTGTTTTATAACTGAAGCATTATTCATGTTTATTTGCTCAATACCACCCCCTGAGGAAGTACTACCCCCAAATCCATTATGCCCTACCCAAACATTTGAATACTGATCAGCAGCAAGTGCCTGGATTCCATAAGTACTTAAATTGCCGGTAGATGCAATAGTAAATTGTGCAGCATCGGGATTGTTTTTTTTATTAAGTAAATACAATCCCAATTTATTGGTACCTGCCCAAATATTATAATTTGAATCCACCGTAATACAGGAAAAAGAGGTACCCACGTTATAGGTGTTAAGCTTCATTTGGGCATGTACAAAAAAAGGGATAGGTAGAAAAAAGAGTAAACACTTTTTCATAATTATTTTTTAATTATAGAATAAAGAAATGATCTGCAGGTTTGCATAGGATGTGCACCGGATCTGTTAGTGTTTGGTTTTAAAGCAGGAAATTCATGGGATATGAAGGAATCAAAATTTTGAAGTATTTAAAATGGCAACAACACCTGGTCAATTTTATGTAATACTCCATTTAAATAATGCTGATCACTGCTGCCGGAAGGATCAGGAATAAGAGGTGCCGGATTAATAATAATGTTTGAAGCAGTGGCGTTGCCCAAACCTTTTACAGTTGCTGATGTTACAAAGGGAACTCCAAAAGTTGCCTGTAAAGTAACCCCTGGATGTACTGGTACAGCACTATTTAATAAAGTAGGTGACGAGGCAGGAGTTGTTGAAAAATTATTGGTAAAAGCCCTGCTTCCTAATATGTGATATACAATTATTCCTTTTACAGTTTGTGCAGTTAACACACTATATAATACAGGATTAGTAAAAACAGCAGGTGTCGAAGCTAAGCCAGTAGCTATTCCTAATGCAATAGGTTGTGCCATTGCATTAGCCGGCGTTAGAGTAAGGCCTGTCAACCCCTGAAAAATAGCTCCTGTAAGTGTTAACTGAAAAGCTGCATCAGTCGGGGCAAATACTGTAAGGTTTGCACCAATATTATTTAAGGCGCCAATAAGGCTTACAGGTGAAGTTGGGGCTACACCACTATCCGCCCTTATTAGGGCTGCCTTCAAATAGGTTAAACCGGCATCGGTATTTATTCTATCCCATAAAAACCTTTGAGGAGGGGTAACTAAAAAAGCGGTAGGGTGTATTATACCGTTAGCTGTAATTATATCAGCCCCAGAGATGGGTATATTGTTTACCCATGCGCCATTGCGTGATGTAGGAAATATAGTTAATCTTAAAAAAGCGCTAAGCGTAGGTGCAGGATTAAAAATTGTCGGGTATTGAAAATTAGGAAATGATGCAGGTACACTGGCAGAGGGCAATGCCTGTGGGATTATATTGTAGCTTACAATAGTTGCTGCAGTTGGCACTGGTATGTTTGCAGAAATAAATCCTGAAAAAACTGCATCAGGCGATGCTAAAGGAACAAGCCCACCTGATATAGCATTGATAAAAAGTTTCATTGCATTATTATCCGGCACATACATAGTAAATGTAGTTGCCTTGTTATTTATGGCAGGTAATAAACCAGCTCTTGTAACCAGGTTATAAAAAAGAGTGTTATTAGTGTTGGCTGCAATTGTTTCTCCTAAGGCAAGTCCGGCAGGTGCAACTGTAACTGGTTCTGTAAATTGTTCAACCTCTTTATTGCAGGCGGATAAGATAATGATTGCCGCAATAAAATACAATCCCCGGCTTTTAAATTTATGTATTGAGATCATAATTCAATTTTTTTTAAAAGTGTATAATTTTAACCTTGCTATTAATAAATGTTATAACCAAAACTTACATAATATAAACCTCCTACAAATGAATTACCCACTGCATTATAATAATATTGGTTAAGTAAATTAGTTGCCCCAAACTTTACAATAGATTTTGTTTTGGGGAGTTTATAACTGAACTGTGCATCTAATGTTTGAACTGTTGGTATATTGCCATTAGCTAAATCTCCCTGAAAATAAAAACCATCCTGCCAGCGGTAAACCACATTAAATCCCAGTTGTTTCCCTTTACCAAAACCAGTGTTACCGAAAGATGCATTCAATTTATATTTAGGAGAATTAAATGAAGTAATAAAATTTGCAGGCACGTTAGTTAAATTATCAGATGCAGCATTAAAGCTTATAGTAAAATTCCTTGGTAAAGAATAATCCAGTCCAATACCGAAACCATATGTATTTACTTTGGCGGTAGAATTAATTGGCACGGAATATACCTGCCCCTGTGCTGTATCTGCAACTGTAATGGGAGCTCCTGTTTTAGATTGCACTACAGTTTTGCGACCTAAAAAATCAGTGTACTGACCATAATATCCATATAAGTCCAAAAGCAATTTTGACTTTATCAATAAAGCTTTATAACCACCTTCAAATGAGGAGATGGCTTCCGGCCTTAATTGGTTAAAAGTTTGTTGCGATTTTGAGCCCTTGCTTAATAAATCCCTATCATAAACCGGGTTAGTATTGAAGTGATAAAACTGTTCAAAAAACTTATTACCACCAATCAGTTTATATGAATTTAAATCGAGATTTATCCATTGCATTTGGGTTGATGGAAAACGGTAAGCAGTTTGATACGACAAGCGTAGATTATTATTTTCAGCGACCTTAAATACTGCTGTGATACGTGGGGTAAAGCGACCTTCAAAGTTTTCATTTTTATCATACCTGGCAGAAGCGGTTAATTTAAGATAGCCGGTTAATTCACGTGCTGCCTGTATGTATGCTCCAAATTCATTAATGCTTATCGGTCCGTTATAATCTGCAAATAATGTTCCCTGGGAGTTTAGGGAATATCTTCTATAATTAGCCCCAATCAGTATATCGGCAAATGAGTGAGTAACTGACGATAAATTATAATTCCCTTCCACACTATACAGATCTGACTTGTCTAATAATGCGCCTCCCGCGGGCACTGGTAATTTGCGTATGGAATTATATAACCCATTAAATTCCGGAGAGCCTATTTTAGGCCTGCCAATATCAGCAACTGCTCTCGCTGCATTATGTGCATCCATATCAGACATGCCTGTAAGCTTACTGCTTAAATATGCCTGCCCATATTGTGAATACCATCCCGTATTCCCGGGGCTTGGTTTCCAGCCCTCATTAAAGTTTTGAGTAGTAGCTGATAAATTATACGACTGGCCTGCATTCTCCTGCGTTGTATACGCTCTAAACATCCAGTTTTTATTAGTCAGCTCAAACTTATATTGGCCCATTTTAAAATCTTTTATCGAATACCTGGAAGCACCTGTGTATATAGTGTTACCGGTGCCCCAATATCCTGCTATAACCGCCTCCGTATTAGGGCTTAATTTGTAATGTAATGAACCGCCAAGTTTAAAATTTATAGTGTTAGGGTCTATAATTTCCTGCTCAGTGTAACCGGTACGGGAAACATTTATTGGCTTTGTAGTTAGTGTGCTTATGAATGGGGCTAAAAACGGCGCCTGCCCGGCTATACCATTTAGTACCTGGCGTATGTCGGCAGTGGTTTCATCTCCAAATACATTTACGCCATCATAATTTGGATCAGTAGTTCTTGTGCCTGCTTTTAAAACACCCGAGGATCTGTTATAGTCTCTGTAATCTGTGCCTATCCAATCCTTTGCCTGGATAAGCTCTGAGGTGATTTTGAAAGCAAATCTTTCTGAAACTTTTTTACCCCATCTCAGGCTCCAGTTATGATATGGCGATAGTGACCTTTCACTTTCATCAGTATGCATTATTCCTTCTTTAATAACAAAAGATAATCCCTGGAACTTAAAAGGATTTTTACTGCTCATGAGCATAGTTCCATTCATACCCCCAGGGCCATATAATGCTGAGGAGGCACCCGATAGTAATTCAATGTTATCAATATCAACTTCATTAAGGCCGATGATGGCTCCAACCGAAAAATTAAGGCCAGGCGCCTGGTTATCCATACCATCTACCAATTGATTAAATCTCACATTCCCGCTTCCCCCAAAGCCACGTGTGGTAGGGGTTTTAAAGGTTAATGAAGATGTTGTTACATCTACTCCTTTTAGTGTAGTTACTATATCATAAAAATTAGCTGAAGGTGCATTACGGATATTGGCAGCACTTACCCTTTCAATAGAAACAGGCGACTCTAATATTCTTTCCGGAACACGTGTTGCAGAAATTACAATCTCCTGGCCAAGTATGTTTGAAGGTATAAGATTCACCCGCACAAAATCTGCCGGATTAGTTACCTGAACTTCCTGCAAAGAAAAACCTACGGAAGAAATAAGTAAAGTAACTGGGAGCGATTTGGTTGAATTTAATTTAAAGTTTCCTTTATCATCAGTGAATGTGCCGGTGCCTGACCCTTTAACCGTTATTGACACCGCCGATACTGCTTCATTAGAAGTGCTGTTGGTAACATTTCCGGATATAGTTATTTGTGCAAAGGTGGCAATTGATACAATATTTGCCATTATAAATGCAGCGAAATACCTTAAACTTATTAGCATAAAAATGGTTTTGGTGATTTGAATTTATAGCAAAATAAGCTTTGTTTTGCTGTTGAAAAATTTAATTTTTCATCTTATTAAAGGATAGTTGGAGGTATAAATCTAAAAGTATAAATTGAAGAACAGGTTACTTAATATTTTTATCTATCAGTAAAACAATTGGATTATTTGTCAGAAGATAAAAACGATATCAGCCTGAATAAATTTATTAGCCAAACAGGGTTTTGTTCACGCCGTGAAGCCGATAAGTTAATTCAGGATGGAAGAGTTTTTGTAAATAACAGGTTGCCTAAAAGTGGCAACAGGGTTACATCCGAAGACATAATAACAATTGACGGAAAACCTTTGCGTTCAGCAAATAAAATTGTTTATATAGCCTTTAATAAACCTGCCGGAATTTCTTCTACCACAGATAAAAAAGATAAATACAATATTATTGATTACTTAAATTATCCTGAAAGAATATTCCCAATCGGGAGGCTGGATAAGCCTTCTGAGGGATTGATCTTTTTAACCAATGATGGTGATATTGTAAATAAAATATTACGTGCCGGTAATAACCATCAAAAAGAATACATAGTTACAGTTGAAAAAGAAATTACACCAGACTTTATAAAACGTATGGGCAATGGAGTAAAGTTACCGGATGCCATTACACAAAAATGCTTTGTAAAGAAGGAAGGCAAATTTGTTTTTCGCATAATACTTACACAGGGATTAAACAGGCAAATAAGAAGGATGTGTGAAGTTTTAAATTACCATGTAAAAAAACTTGTACGCATAAGAATTATGAACATCACTTTGACAGGAATAGCGCCCGGCACCTGGCGTTATTTAACTCCGATAGAAATTACTGAGATTAATAAACTTGTTGCCGATTCTATAAAAACCGAAGAAGCATCTAAACTCTAAACTCCTAACCCTTCTAAACTTCTACCCCCTGAACCCCTAAATTATCTTCCCAATACCTTCTAATATTCCCTTCGTTGATTCAAAATTTGTATGATGAAAGGCATTAATACCAATTTTTTTTGCAGCGGCAACTAACATTATCCTGTCATCAAAATAAAAACATTCTTCAGCCGCAGCCTGTGCTACCCCTAATGCCAGGCGAAATATACCGGGGTCTGGCTTTCTCATGCCAACTTCATTAGAAGATATAAACGCATCAAAAAATCTATGAAGATCAAACTTCTTTATACGATAATCATTAAGCTCTTTACCTTCATTATTAATAGCAATAATCTTTAAGGCTGAATTATCACGCTTCCATTTAATCAGCCACTCAAGCATATCAGGCAACTCTGTGGATTGGGCATACATGAATTCTTTAAACTCTTCTCTGGAAAAATTTCTTGGGTGATTAAATATAACTGTATCAAGATATTCATCAAGATTAATACTTCCAGTTTCATAAACATTAAAAATAAAAGCATGCAATACATCCATTTCTGTATAATCAATACCAAAAACCTTTGCAGCTCTTTGCCGTGCCTCATGGCCCCATGCATTGGTTAGAAGCACGCCACCAATATCAAAAAAAATAATCTTAGGGATAGAGTTGCTCATTTAATTTATTTAAAAGATAAAAATTCAATACATCATTTTTTGAAAATTTTTTAGAATATTCTTTTCTTCAGTTGTTTTGCCTCCACAACTTTGCTCCGCCTTTAATTCCATCCCGGTTAGTAATAATGCTGATATTTTCATCAAGCTTAAAATTTATTTTTTTTGCATTACCACCACCAATATATAAATGATCATAATTAAAAACAGTTTTTAAAATCTGCAGTATTCTTTCAACTCTTTTATTCCACTGCACCACACCTTTGCTATCATAAGCTTTCTCTCCAATATACTCATCATATATCTTGTCCTTTGATATGGGAAGGTG
Organism: Ginsengibacter sp.; assembly: GCA_039922095.1. GTDB lineage: Bacteria > Bacteroidota > Bacteroidia > Chitinophagales > Chitinophagaceae > Ginsengibacter. The sequence continues at coordinate 9,529 of JBDSAQ010000374.1, forward strand.
TGAAAGCTCCAGATGAGGCAACAATATTCCATCATTTAATAAAGCTGTTCCAAATCCTGTTCCCAGTGTAATCACCATTTCCAAACCTTTACCGCTTACAACCCCAAGGCCCTGCAGATCTGCATCATTCACCACCTTTGCGGGTTTTTTAAGTATAACAGTTATTGCATTTTCAAGATCGAACTCCTTCCATTGCTCCGTACCCAGGTTTGGCGCCGTTTTTATAACTCCTTTTTTTACATACCCCGGAAAGCCTACTGATATTCTATCATATTCAGTAAATTTTTTTACAAGTGTTTTAATGGCTTCCAAAACATCAAGCGGGCCGGATGGCACGGGAGTAAGTAATCTTTCATAATCCTGAATTAGCATACCTGCCTCATCTAAAATAGTGGCCTTAATATGAGATCCTCCAATATCAATGGTTAAAATTTTCATTGGTGTATAGTTTGCTTGGTATAAAATCGGATGAAGTAATAATTTTTTATATAGATAACCAAATTTAAATGGCAGGATAATTATTAAGAGAATAATTTTAAGCTGCCCTTTACAGTAAACAAATAACTCTATGGCTAACTGGTGGATTGGTTGTTCGGGCTTTCATTACAAAGAATGGAAATAAGTTTTTTATCCTTCAAATATTCCGCAAACAAAATGGTTTGAATATTATTGTGAGCATTTTAATACACTTGAATTGAACGTTACATTTTATCGTTTTCCCCGGCCGGAAGCTTTATTAAAATGGCACGACAGAAGTCCGGAAAATTTTAAATTTTTCGTAAAAGCTCCCAAACTAATAACTCATTATAAAATGTTCAAAGAAAGTGAAAGGATGCTGGGAGATTTTTATGCATCAATATATGAAGGGTTAAGTGATAAACTTGGTTGCGTGCTTTTTCAACTGCCCTCACGTGTACCTTATACTGAGGAGATGCTGCAAAGGATTATTGAAATTTTGGATCCATCGTTTGATAATGTTGTAGAGTTTCGTGATGCAGGCTGGTGGAATCAGAAAGTTTATAAACAGCTAAAGAAATACAATATAAGTTTTTGTGGCATAAGCCATCCCAAACTCCCTGATGATGTAGTAAAGAACACTCCTCTTCTTTATTATCGTTTTCATGGGGTGCCTGTTTTGTACAAATCTGAATACGACATTAATTTTGTGAACCAAACAGCGGATAGTATTAAAGCTTCCGGGAGAATTAAAGATGCCTATGTTTACTTTAACAACACCTGGGGCACGGGAGGTATAAATAATGGAAGACAAATGCAGGAACTGGTTACATGTAAATAGGATAACAAGTTGGATTATATAAGCCTTCGTTAAAGTTTAGGTCCAGGTTAAAATGTTGATCATCTTATTAAAACATATTTCTCTTTCATAAAATGGTTCAGGTAAAATTCAATGAATTAAATTTATGATATGGAAAATATAGTTAAGGAACCAGCGCCAAAGTATAATTACATTTCCCCTGGTGAATATCTTGCTATGGAAAGAGTTTCTCATGAAAAGCATGAGTACTATAATGGATACATAACAGCAATGAGTGGTGTAAGATTAAAACATAATCAGATCGCTTCCAATCTATATTCCAAAATTGGAAGTTATTTGGAACGATGATATTTACAGGCATACTGGTTTGTAACTTACCACCTTTTAATTGACACAAAACAATATGTTCAGCAAAATAATACCAGCAAATTATGATACCAGCAAAAGCGTATGCAGCATTAAATTCCAGAGATCCACTGAGCCCTTTCCAATTTGATAGAAGAGATATTCGTGCGCATGATGTACATATAGAAATATTGTATTGCGGAGTTTGTCATAGTGATATCCACCAGGTAAGAGATGAGTGGGGCGATTCTATTTACCCTATGGTACCTGGCCATGAAATAGTTGGACGGGTTATAAAAACTGGCAATGAGGTAAAAAAACTTAAAGCAGGTGACTTAGCTGCGGTAGGAGTAATGATTGACAGTTGCCGTAAATGTAAAAATTGCGAAAGCCATATGGAACAATATTGTGTGGAAGGAATTACGGGCACTTATAACAGCAAGGAAAGAGACAAAGTTACAATAGCACAAGGCGGCTATTCATCTGATATTGTAACAGATGAAAGATATGTTTATCATGTTTCTCCAAAATTAGACCTTGCAGCTGTAGCGCCTTTGCTATGTGCAGGTATCACAACATATTCACCATTACGGTATGCAGGGGTAAGTGCCGGAACTAAAGTAGGTGTTATTGGCCTTGGGGGGTTGGGCCACATGGGTGTAAAGTTTGCAGTTTCATTTGGCGCCGAAGTTACATTGATAAGCCATACAGCTTCCAAACAAAAAGATGCAGAACGGTTGGGCGCACATAATTTTATTTTATCAACAGATAAAAAGCAAATGAAAGATGCTGACAGTCGTTTTGATGTTCTGTTAAACTGTATTTCAGCGCAACATGATTATAAAAAATATTTAAACCTGCTTGATCTTAATGGTAAAATGATGGTAGTGGGGCTACCCGCTGAAGACCCGAAAACTAATCGCTTTGCATTGATAAAAAACCGGAGGTCAGTTACAGGTTCTATGATCGGTGGCACTATAGAAACACAGGAAATGCTTGACTACTGCGCCGAAAAAAATATAGTATCCGATGTGGAAGTAATTCCTATTCAACAAATAAACGAGGCTTATGAAAGAATGATAAACAATGATGTACGATACAGGTTTGTGATAGATATGAAATCCCTTTAATTAGAACCATAGTTGATATGATAACAAACGGTTATTTACATTATACAATTATCAGTCACATTATTGAAAAAGGATTTGCCCCAGAATTTATTTTATGGGATTTTTATTTTGTCATACTTCTCCTCATTCAGCAAAAGAAATCTTTATCAATAATTTTTACTTCTTCATAGCTCAACTCATTCAGTTTGTAAATCACCACATCTATTTCAGCTTTTTATTTTCTTTTTTCGGTGGTAAAAAATTTTCGCCTGTTACTACGCTTTTTCCTGTTTTGGCTTCTAATTCCTTTCTTGCATTCTTTGCAACAGATCCGCCTTTCTTTCCTGCTTTTGCATTTTCAGTTAATCCTTTTGCTTTTTCAGTTTCGGCTATTTGCCTTGTTGATAATTCAGCAAGTGCAGTAAAAATTAATTCCGCTTCATTCATGTGGTCACGCAAGTTTTGATGCTTCAAACCTTTTAAATCTTTATGGCTTTTTACAGTTAATCCTGTCCATTCCTGGTGAATGATGTTGGTGAGAAAAGCAAACTCATCCGATTTTTGGACACCACTTTCTTTCCAGTAATCTGTTAGTTTGTTTCGGGTTTCCTGACCCGTCATCCGTTGCTGAATCCACTTTTCGCTTCTGCCCAATTTCTGCCAATTCTCCCTTGCCCTTTCTAAACTTTGTTCGGGGTTGCTTATTTCCTGCATCCTTTCGTATCCAACTTTAGCAAGCCATTGTTTGAATGGCTCTGCTTTGGGCGAGGGAATGGATTGAATAATACGCATCAAGGTTTCTGTATCGGCTACATCGGTATTGTATAGTTTGCCATCCGAGGCTTCCATTTTTAGTTGTCCGATTTTTTCGGACAACTCAGCACCTTCCTTAGTCAACTTAACTTTAAGGTCACTCCAGTATTTTCTGGCTCTTTTATTTTCAGCGAGTATTTCAATCACATCAATAATGCTGAAATACCATTTTTGTTCTTTTTCGTTGTAGGCTGAACGAACCTTTTTACTTTCAAATAGTTTTATGTTGCTCATTGCTATTCTGTTTTATAGTTGTTGTATTCATTTTCCAAAAGCCAAAAATCTTTGTCAATAATTTTTACTTCTTCATAGCTCAACTCATACAGTTTGTAAACCAACACATCTATTTCTTTTTCTAACGTGGTGGAGTGTTGGTTTTTCTTTTTCAATGAAAGAATTTTTTCTGCTCTTTCAATGAATGGCTGCTGCTGTTTATGATTGACTACCGGAATGGGAAGTTTTCTTAGCTCTGATAATGTGGTTTGTCTAATGTATTTGCCCAACAGGTCGGCAACTTTTTGAAACTCCTCTTTCAATTGCAAGTCCTCTAAATCTTTCTTCAAATATTTTTCAGGAAAGTCAGGGTCTTGTATTGCGGGTTTTTTAACCTGATATGCTTTTACCGATGGTTCTTCACCAAGCAGTAAACGGAAAGTAATATTTTCTCTTTCCAAAAATTGTGAGAGTTCTGTCAATATTTCCACCATGCCGGGTAAATACCAATAACCTGTAGCAATCGAAATTTGCGAATAGGATTTGTCATTAATCAACACTTTCAGCACACTGCCAGGCTGATATTCATTTGAGGAATTGTCTATGAGTTTAATACCCTTCTTCATTTCTTTAAATCTCTTTTTGGATGTCCCGGTCCTTGTGAATAAGAGATTTGTCAAATGTATTTTAAAATGCTATTCAATGCTATTTTTACGTGTAACCTCATACTGCAAAAAAAATGCGAACCCGGGGTTCGCATTGAATTAATGTTTTGAGAAATTTACGCAGGAATCTTTCTTGGTTTCTCACGCTCCCAAAAGCGATGCCGGGCAATGGCAGATATAAATTGTGTACTTAATGTATCTGCATCTTCCTGGATTATCACACCTTCCATAGCTACGGTTTCATCACTGTTATCTTCAGGAAGCTTCCTTCCAAAATAAGTGGCTTTTAACACCTGTAATGCCTGCCTGTCTGCGGCTATGGCTTTACAATGTTTAAATGCCTCATTTAAAAAATGTACTGCATCAGGCTCTGCCTCTAAAGTTGCTACACTGTTAGTACCGCCGGGAACATATACAGCATCATACAAAACAGAGGCAGTTGTAAGAAATGATTTATACACAGGAATATTTGTATCATTTTCACCTACAATAAAACCAAGCTTTGGAGCCACTACATCACAAACTGCACCTTCCTTAGTTAGGGTTTCAATCACAGTCATCAGGTTTTTTTCATTTACACCATCAGCAGCAAGAACAGCAATTTTCCTGGTACGTATCAGATCTTTTTCTGTATTTGTTTTAGCCATGCTTAAGGCTGCCGATTTTGCCAGAGAACCTTCAGGATTTAAAGATTTATATTTTTCGGGATCAGCATCTGCAGGCACATTCTGGTTTAAAGCATTTTCCAATACTTTAGGAATATGTACACCTATGCAATAGGCAACTTCTGCCGCAAGTCCATCATCTATTTGCGAAAGCAAATAAAGCATTCGCTCTCTTATTGAAGGCATTTCCACTTTACCTAACTCAAAACTAAGCGCATCAATTATATGATTTTTCTCAGGCTCAGACTGGCTGTTAAAAAATAACCTCGCCTGGCTAAAATGATCAAAAAAACTTTTACTCCTATCTCTTATTTTGTGAGCATCAATTCTTTCCGGGAAACTAACAAAACCACCTTCAGAAGCTTTAGCCTGAAAAGGGCAACCGGCATTTATTGCATTTGGACCGTAACTAACTTTCCCTTTGTTTATTGTTTGACGTGAAAAACCATCACGCTGATTATTATGAACAGGATTTATAGGCCGGTTAATAGGGATCTCCTGGAAGTTTGGCCCCCCAAGCCGTATCAATTGTGTATCGGTATATGAAAATAAACGTCCCTGTAAAAGTGGGTCATTGGTAAAATCAATTCCGGGAACTACATGCCCGATGTGAAAAGACACCTGCTCTGTTTCAGCAAAGAAATTATCAGGGTTACGATTCAATGTCATTTTGCCGATCCTTATTACAGGAACTAACTCTTCAGGAATAATCTTAGTAGGATCAAGCAAGTCGAATTCGTATTTGTGTTCATCTTCTTCCGGAACTATCTGTACACCAAATTCAAATTCAGGAAAATCACCTCTTTCAATAGCTTCCCAAAGATCACGGCGGTGAAAGTCAGGGTCTTTCCCTGAAATATTCTGAGCCTCGTCCCATGCTACAGAATGCACCCCCAGTAAGGGTTTCCAGTGAAATTTAACAAAGCTTGAAACGCCTTCTGCATTTACAAAACGAAAAGTGTGTACTCCAAAGCCTTCCATCATTCTATAGCTCCGTGGAAGTGCCCGGTCACTCATTACCCACATTATCATATGCGCTGATTCCGGTGTATTTGAGATAAAATCCCAGAAAGTATCATGTGCTGAAGCAGCCTGCGGCATTTCATTATGCGGCTCCGGCTTTACTGCATGAATCAGGTCAGGAAACTTTATAGCATCCTGGATAAAGAATATGGGCATGTTATTACCTACAAGATCAAAGTTACCTTCCTGAGTATAAAATTTTACAGCAAATCCGCGAACGTCTCTTGCCAGGTCACTTGAGCCACGGGAGCCTGCAACTGTAGAAAATCTTACAAATACGGGGGTTTGAATATTTGGATTTTGAAGGAAACCTGCCTTTGTATATTTGCTCATACTTTCATAAACCTGAAAAATACCATGAGCTGCCGAACCCCTTGCATGCACAACTCTTTCCGGGATACGTTCATGATCAAAATGTGTTATTTTTTCACGCAGTAAAAAGTCCTCAAGCAAACTTGGCCCTCTTTCTCCCGCTTTTAATGAATTGTGATCATCGTTTATGCGAAGACCAGTGTTAGTAGTGAGAAACTCATTAGTTGAATCCTCTTTGTGGGGTTCCATACTTTTAAGCTTATCATTATCAGGCAATGAATTATTTATTTTAGTATCAGGCATATAAGATTGTTTATTAAAATAGATTAATTATTAAGCGAATTGACGATGCTGAAGTATTGCAAGATATCTATCAGTTTCAGTATCAGAGATTTTTGGAAGCAGTATCAACTCCATTATTTGTTCCTGAATTTTCTGCAATAGTTGTCAATAATTGATCAGCTTCTTTTTCCTCGGCTAATGTATTTTCCAGGATGCAGGCAATATCGGTATAGCCTAATGTTTTGGCAAGTTGAGCCAGGCCGCCGTAAGTGGCAATTTCGTAATGCTCCGTTTTTTGGGCAGCCATAATTATGCCCTGATCTCTGGCCTCAGTGCCATTATCAGTGGTTTCAATAATTCCCTCAGCTTCTTTTGAAAGGCCTTCCATAGCATCACATTTTTTTGCCTGGGGCTTTTTCCCAAGCATTTCAAATACCTGTTCAAGTCTTGAAACATGTATTTCAGTTACCTCAAGATGGTCACTTAGTGCGCCCTGCAGTTTGGTGCCGGAGGAAGCATTTATCAATTTTGGTAAAGATTTTACCAAATGATTTTCGGCCCAGTAAATATCTTTTATTGAATCTGCAAACAATTTTTGAAGACCAGTTTCATTCTCTGGAGATGTAGCACCAATTTTTGATTCCTCAGGTTCAAAATCTGAAGAAGAATTTTGTTTGGAGGGGGTCTTTTTTTTTGAGGTATTTTTTTTTGAATTTGATGCTTTAGCCATGGTTAAATTTTTAAGATTTACCTTTTTGCTTTCTAAATTTCATGCCGCTTTTATTATTATTAAAGTTTATCCGAAACTTTGTTTTATGCCTCAGGTATAAGGTATTTTTTTCCCCAAACATTTCCCCTCTCTATAAAAGGTTAGGAGTAAATATTGTTACAGCTTTCTATTTGCTATCAGCAATAAATTTCATTGATAAAGAATTAACGCAATGCCTGGTATTTTTCTTTGTTAACCTCTCTCCTTTAAAAACATGACCAAGGTGCCCGTCACAATTTGCACATACAATTTCTATACGATGACCATCTGCATCAGGAATATGTTTTACAGCTCCCGGGATTTCGTCATCAAAACTTGGCCATCCGCAATGAGAATCAAATTTATCTGCAGAGCGATACAAAGGTGTATTGCAGCGCCGGCATACATACGTACCACTCGCTTTATTATTATTATACTCACCGGTAAAAGGTCTTTCTGTACCCTTATGAATAATAACTCTTTCTTCTTCGGGTGTTAACTTGTTATATTCCATATTTAATTTTTATATTTTTTAGAATGTAATTAAAGTTCAGCTTAGCAACAATATTTAAGCCGAAGCAAAATTTAGAAAATCAAAATGAGAAACTGCCGATGTATATACGTGATAGATTAAACAATTCTATTAGAAGAGTTTGTTATTATTTACATTGTATAATTATAACAAGACTTAATATTCATTGTCTGTTTTTGTATCTGGCTTTACTGGCTTTAATACCGGCTTTTTAATTTTATCATCTGCAGGCTTTGGGCTTGTTACAGACGGGGTATTATTTTTTTCAGTGGTATTATTCCCATCAATATTTTCAGCGGGCTGCATTATATCTTTATATTCTTCTTTGGCAGGTTTGGTTGCTTCATTTTGTTTGCCAAATTCAGATTCAACAGGAGAACTTAATTCCCGGCCTTCATAATCCCCTGCATTGCCATTTCCTTCATCTTCATTAAAATCTGAACCTTCTCCTTTTTTAATTATATCAGAAAAATTTTTATCAGCATAAATGGGATTATTATCAAGCTCTGCAGGTTTTTGAAATTCAGCTTTGGGGTCAATTCCGAGTTTTTTATCAGCATACACTTTTTGCATAAAGTATGCCCACTCAGGCATTGCCATTTCATTACCTCCGTAAGTCCACCGGATCTTTAAAAAGGGATCATCACAGCCTACCCATGCCCCTGCCAGTATTTGTGGTGTATACCCGATGAACCATCCATCAGTGTTATCATTTGTAGTACCGGTTTTACCACCCATTGCGCTGTTTATTCCAAAGCGCCCCCGCATTGAATGGCCTGTGCCAAAGTCCATAACTCCTTCCATCATCTTATACATAGTATATGCGTCTGCCTCGCTGATAATCTGTTTGTTTTCCGGTTGAAATGATTCCAGTACATTTCCATTTTTATCTTCAATACGGCTTATTATAACAGGTTCGGTGTTAAAGCCACGGTTAGGGAACATGGTATAGGCACGCAACATTTCAATTAGGGTAAGATCAGCAGATCCTAATGCAATGGAAGGTACAACAGGTATGCTGCTTGTAATACCACAACTATGTGCAAACTCCGCTGTTTTTTTTGCGCCTATTCTGCTCATTAAATCATATGCCCCTGAATTTAATGACTTGGCAAGACAGTAAGCCATTGTACCCCCTTTTCCAGAAATTGTTTTATCATTAAGTGTGATGGTTCTTCCGCCGATATAGCTATCAGGAGTAAGACCTGCATCTAATATTGCAAGTGTATAGAGTATTGGTTTAAAGGTAGAACCTACCTGCCTGTTGGCAGTTACATGATCATATTTGAACCATTTAAAATCCACACCTCCCACCCATGCCTTTACTTCACCTGTCATGGGATCCATTGCTGCAAAAGAGGTTTGCATCATTTGCTTTAAATATTTTATTGAATCCATTGGTGTCATTGTGGTATCCTTTTCCCTGGTTGCATTCCATGCAAAAATCTTCATACGCACAGGCTGATAAAAAGATTTGATTATGTCGTCTTCTTTTACTCCATCTTCCTTCATTTGCTTCCAGCGTTCACTATTCTTCATAGCCCTGTCTAAAATATCCTGGTGTTTTTTCCAGATATTTTTTCCAAGCTGGCTATTTAATTTCTTTTGCATAGCACTCATATGTGTTATTACAGCTTCTTCTGCATACAATTGCATTTTTGGATTGATAGTAGTATAAATTTTGAGTCCGTCTTTGTACAAATCATAATTTCTACCCAGCTTAACATCGGTATGAGTTTTACACCATTGCTCCATTTTCTTGCTTAATACTAAACGGAAATATGGCGCTATCCCCATATTTTCATCCAGTTTTTTAAATTTAATACCGAGAGGTTTTTTGCTAAGACGCTCTTCTTCTGAGGAGGTAAGTGCCTTATTAGTAACCATTCTGTTTAATACTAAGTTTCTTCTCTCCATGGCCAGATCAGGATGCCTTACAGGATCATATTTGCCCGGACCGCTAAGCATACCGACTAATAATGCGGCTTCATCAACAGATAATAAAGCCGGCTCCTTTTGAAAGTATACACGGGAGGCATTTCTTATTCCGAAGATATTTCCCCAGGGTACCCTGTTGAGATATAATGATAAGATTTCCTGCTTGGTAAAATTCCTTTCCAGTTTTAGCGCAACTATCCATTCTTTCATTTTATCCAAAACCCTTTTACCAAACCAACCTCCTCCCTGGTGTAAAATCTGTTTGGCTAATTGCTGTGTTAATGTACTGCCTCCACCCTCGCTGCCAAGGCCTTTAAGCGCCCGCCCTATAGCTATGGCATCAATACCTGCATGATCATAAAAACGTACGTCCTCTGTGGCTATAAGTGCATCGGTTACATTAGTTGAAATATCTTTAAAATCTACAGGGCTTCTGTTTTCTGTATAAATTTTCCCCATAAGTGTTTTGCCATCATCAGCATAAATTTCTGAGGCAAGGCTCGCCTGCGGATTTTCAAGTTCTTCCAGAGACGGCAATTTTCCAAACACTCCTAATGTTGCGAATAATAAAATCAAAATAAAAAGACCTAAACCTCCTGCAATAGTTATCCATAATATTTTTACAGAAGACTTCATCTGGCTTTTGCCCGGCAAATGATTTTTATTTTTTATTATTTTCTTATTCTGCATTGTAAGTTGATTTAGTATTAAGAACGGCCATCAGTAACCCTTTGATATCAGGAATTTTGCTTAAAATTTATCAGGCATTGCATTATGAAGCACTTTTAAATAACTCTGCAGATCTTTATTCATTTTTAATAATTGCAAATTGGGATCCGACATAATAAAGAATGAATATTTATTTGCAGGCAGCCATGAAACTTCTGTTGCAGCATCTTTTTTTATTTTATCAGTATACGTTATTGCCGCTGCTGCATCAGCGAATTGACTGAATATAAGTAAGCTCCTGTCTTTATCAACAACTTCCTTTACAATTTCTATTTTCTGTCCAGGGTGTTTTTCACGATTGTACCTGGCAAATGCATTTCTTGCTTCGCTTATATATACAGGGTCAACTTTGTCTAAAAGCATTACTACAAATTGTGGCGATGCCTCCACAAAATTAAATGCAGTATTAACCACGGCAGGCGGCGTACTATCTTTCTTTACAGGAATATTTATAACCGCTACACTATCCCTTTTTTGGACAGCGCTATCTTTTTTTACTATAATAGTATTTTCATTTCTAATTAATTTAACAGGTGTTTCGGCTATTACTACCTGCTCACCTTCTTTAGCTCTTTCAATGGTTAAATTGGTTAAATAGTTCTCTATTTCACTTCTTCTTTTTAGTACATCAATCATTGTTACAGCTTTCCCTTTTAAAGGTGAGTTTGGGTAAGAAGCAACAATATCATTTAAAACCTTAATTGCAGTACTATCCTGCCTTTCTTTGATATAATAAACAGATTCAATGTAGAGCAGTTGAGGAGTCCAGTAATTTTTGCCATATAAACTGTCTGCAGCTTTTTTCTCTTCCAATGCTGTTGCAAAAGCACCTTCTATAAAAAGATTATAAATGGTTTCATATCGCTTTGTTGCTTCTGCGTTTTTTTTAATTGATAAGGTGGCCTTAGGGTTTTTTATAAATTCAGCAAATTTGCTTTCTGTAAATTTGGTGGTCACAAGATTTTTATACTGATTTGATTTTGCCACATTCCCGAGCTTTTGATAACAGTAAGATAAATTCATGTACAACTCGCCGCCATAAAGGCTATCAGGGTATCGCTGTAATGATTGTTCATAAGTTTTAATAGCGCTGCTGTAATCTTCGAGATCACTTTGAAGCAGCTTTCCTAATTCAAACAAGGCGTTTGAAAGTAAAGTGTTGGAAGCATCGAGTTTTTCAGGAGTAGTTGGTATTGCTTCAAGCAAACCTTCATAACTTAACTCAGTTGTAATATTTGGATCTGCTAAGGGGGTTAGATTATCACCGGTTGCTACAACAGCATCAATATCTCCTGAATTATCCACGCCAGTTGGAATTTTATTGTTATTAACTGTATTATTTTGTTTGGGGTTATTTAAATTATTACCAGGGGATTCACCTGAAGACGCCCTTCTCCAGTTATCAATGTTTTGTCTTTTACCCCATCTGGTTCTAAACTCCGAATAACCTTTGGCTTTAACCGAAGTGTTATAAAAATACCACTCCCCTTTTGAGTCGTTTGCGGCAAAAATATCAGGAAGGGTATTTTTATTTTCAAACACTGCTGATGGTGATAAGCCAGAATTGTCTTCATCTTTAATGCCATGTTCTTTCTTTAATTTTTTTACAAGGCTTTTTATAAATGCTTCCCTGTTTGCAGGTGTCATTAGGGCCACCCGTTGCAAGCTATCTTCTCTTTCTATAATATTTATCTGTTGTACAATTTTTGAAAGTCCGTTTCTTTTTTCCTGTATCCCCGCAAGATCAACAAGGGTGGAGTCGCCTGTTTGCAGGCTGTCGTAATATGCAAAAGCAGCTTTATAATTTTTTCGGCTGTAGTTTATATCAGCAAGCTTTAAAAATGATTTGTTTTTAAAAAAGATATCAGTTTCACCATACGAGAGGCCTTTCTTTAAATAAAATTCGGCCGCAGCGGTATCAGGTTTTTCCATAGCAAGTTCAGCGGCAGAGTAATAAATTATATTTCGGTAAGTTTCAAACTTATCTCTTTTAGCCATACGGAGTAAATGAGCTATACTCTTATCAATATCATTAAGGCCGCTGCTATCATACATTTTTGCCTCGTTCAGGTTAGCATAAATATCAAGTAAAGGATCAGTAGTATGCTTTATAGCCTTGTTATAATATTCTGAGGCGCTTGTAAAATTTTTAGTCAGTTCAAAAAGCTGTCCAAGTAAATATTCTGACCGGGCTTTTTCCTGTATATCGCTTGCATTTGAAAGCGCATTTTCCAGGTGGCTGGCGGCGCTGTCGTAAATACCCTGCTTATAAAACCAGTAAGCTGTTGCTTCTTCAAGTGCAGGTTTTAATCTTGATGGAAAATTAATATCGTTCCTTAAAGTATTAATTAAACCGGCCGCATCAGAATATTCCTCCATTTCTATTGAGGTACGTATTTGCCATACTAAAGCCTCATTACGGCTTGGCGGTCTTGAGAAAGTCCTGGTGAGAAAAGTGCTGTTTTCTTTATTAGCAATGCTTACAGTATTGGTGCCGCTATTAAGATTACTACCAACAATCACCTGGTCAACATCTTTCTTTTTTTTGGGATAAAGATTATAATTAATAAATTGGAAGGTCATTGAAGCTGAATCAAAATCCTGTTTTAAGAGGTATGCTTTTCCTATTAAAAGATAAAAATTATCTACCCATGAGCTTCTCAGGTCATGCAATAAAACCCCCGCAGTGGCTTTATAAATAACTGAATCAAGCTGTGAAGTTTGTGAGGCAGTGTTCTTTAATGAATAGCTATAAAAAGGGAGCAATTTGTAATAAACCTCATTATTACTTAAACGGGCTCTTTCAATAACTTCATTAATTTTATTGCTGGCATTAAAGTAATAATTATAATGAGAAACTGTGTTTTGCACTAATTTTCTGGGAACAGTAAATTTTTTTTGCCCGGTTTTCTCTGATTTGAGCGTTTTAGTTTTAAATTTTGCAGGTTTATCTTTTTGAAGATCAAAAGTTATTTTACCGGCTTGAGAAAAAACCAGTGGAGACATAAATAATATAGCCATGAAAACGGAGGCAGACTTTAATAACCAAAGGCGCATGTCATAGGAAATTTTATGCATGATTACAAAATTCTTTGGGAGCATTAAAATTGTCGGCTATTTACTCACTGTGGCAGGTGGGTACAGCGGCCACAGTGGTGTCGGACTGCTGTCCCTACCAGCCCGCGACAATTCGAAATGCACCCAATGCTTTGTACTGAATAATAACTTTTTTTGTGTAAAATTATTTTAAAAATACGGTTATTTTAAGCTAATATGCCATTAATTAATAGTGGCTCATCATTTTTTAACAACTAAAAAAGTAATGTGGTAAAACCTGATGCCGGCAATACACTAAGGCGTCTTCGCAACAAGTACCGCCTGATTGTAATGAACGAAGATACTTACGAAGAGATTGTTGCTTTTAAGCTTGGCCGGCTAAGTGTATATGTTGCATTGTGCACATTATTTGTAGTACTGGTTGGGCTAACAGTAGCCCTGATAGCTTTTACCCCGCTTAAATTATATATACCTGGTTTTGGAGATGCAAAGCAGGCCAGCGAATACAAACAACTAAAAGTAAGGGCTGATTCAATTGAAAAGACTTTGATGTATAAGCAAAAGTTTATTGATAATATTGAAAAGGTTTTAAAGGGAAATATAGTTGCTCCAGATACTGCCCTATTAAACATCAAAGCTCCGGTAACAACAAAACAAAAGAGCAGGCGTAAAAGAAAAAGGTAACGGCTATTCAAATTGCACCAACTTGCTTCAACTTTATTTATTTATATCCTTATCTGTCACCGGGTTTCAGTGGCGGACTTGCAGGTATGCCAAGGCGTTATTTTGACAGCTTGTACCCGATTTTGTATCCGCACAAACCTCCGCAAGGATAACTATCTATAATAAACTAAATCACCTCTGTACAAACAATTTCGTAAGCAAGCTAATTTGGGCTCATTGCCGCAATAGATTATTTTAGTCGCGTCAATACAAGCTTTGTAGGCCATACTAACCGACCTCTCATTATGAAATATCTTTTAGGATTTATTATTTTATTTTGCTTGACTGCAACTTCAGTATCTGGGCAGACACAAAATTTAATCTTTACAACAGAGCAAAATAACAAATGGTTAGACAGTTTAAAAATATTGCCATTGGAGCAACAATTATTGACAGTAAAAGAAAGGTTACTTTCTGACACTAACATTTTCATAAGACAAAGCTATCCAGACAGAAGAATACAGGTTGTGGAGCAATTAGGAAACAGAGTTTACGGGGACGCAAAACCAATTATAATTATTGGTGAATATCCAATGATAATTGACAATAAGACTGAAACATCTAAAATAATCGGTCTCACAAATCTTTTATCGAATAAATATATTTCAGTCATTCATATCTTAAGCCCAAATGCCCCAGCGACAACAGCAATTTATGGTTCAGCGGCTTTAGGTGGTGTAATAGTTATGGTGTTGACAAAACAAAAATATTTGAAGATTTTTAAACGACTTAAACTGACATCTAACTACTGACGAAGAAGTACGGCATACAACAAGAGTGTTTATAAAATTGGGTTGGACGTTAAGCATTCGACTTTAAATCGCTATTTTGCTCTTGTGGTTAATTAGTCTGATGTTTTCAAATACCACAACTTCATAAACACTTTAACGTAAATGATACCATCTTCACCAGATAAAAAAAGAAACGTAAGCCTGATGCAGTATGCAGGTATGGGAGCACAATTTTTAGCAGGTATAGGTATAGGAGTGTTTGCAGGCCTGAAAGGCGATGAATGGATTAATTTAAAAATACCTTTGTTGGTATGGCTGTTACCTTTAATTATTATAATTGGTTTTACTATTAAACTTGTAAAAGGAACTGATAAAAGAAAATGAAACCGGAAAACAAAAAAATATTTCTGCCCATGATATTTGTATTTATAATATCAAACGGGCTAATAACAGTTTTTAACACCTTCCTGGAAAGGAATGGATTTGACAGGGAGTTTCTGATAATAGCTAACCTGTTTTTTTTCATTTTAAGTCTTGCCGCACTTATTCTTCAACGCAGAGGCCTGCAATCAGAAAACCCAAATGCATTTGTACGTGGAGTTTACGGCTCCATTTTATTGAAACTGTTTGTTGTGATAATTGCAGTTACTACTTATGCTTTTATTAAAACAAAAAGCATTAATAAACCGGCAATATTTTTTTCGATGGGCTTATACATAATTTACACTTCAATTGAAGTAGCCACCTTAATGAAATTGGCAAAGGCAAGAAGTAATGTCAAAAAAAGAATCACCTCTTAGCGGCCTTAGTGCTTTTATACCCGAAGAATGTATGCCTGAAGTGACCAGCTATCTTCAGCAGTATAAGGTGCACTTAACTATTACCCGTGAGCGTAAAAGTATTTTGGGAAACTATCGCAGCCGTATCTCCGATAAAAACCATCGGATAACTGTTAACGGAAATCTTAATAAATATTCTTTTTTAATTACACTGTTGCACGAGCTTGCACACCTGCTTGCTCATGAAAAATACGGACATAAAATATTACCCCATGGAGCGCAATGGAAAAATGAATATGCCAAAATTTTATCTGCGTTTATCGCAAAGAAAATATTTCCTGCAGAAATAGAAAATATATTACTCGTTAACCTGAAAAACCCTGTAGCAAGCAGTTGTGCTGATGTACATTTAACAAGGGCATTAAGAAAGTATGATGATAATAAAGGCTCAATTCAATTTGTGGAAGAGCTAAAGGCAGGAACTTATTTTAAAATCAAGGGCGGAAGAATTTTTATAAGAGGTGAAAAGATCAAGAAGAGATTTAAATGTACAGAAGCAGCAACAGGAAAGGAATATTTATTTAGCCCTGTATATGAAGTCAAATTAATTTCGGGGAAGTTAGAATAAGAAAGCTTGAATTACCCTGGGTTTACAAATGATGATGCCCAATGAACTGATGCCCAAAACCAATATTTAATTACATTAATTACTCACAATTTTGTTTTCTACTTAATAAACTATACATTTAATATTCAATCGCTTCTTTGCGATTTCTTGTTAGCCTCCACCAACTTTTTTTCTTAACCTTAAAATCTTGCGCAAATGAAGCAATTGAAATTTTTATCATCGGCTGCTATTGTAATGCTGATGCTCTTTTCCTGTAACTCAGGTAGTGATGAGAAAACATCGGACACTACAACAACAGACACCACAAGTACAGACGCTACCACCGCACAAAAACCTGCTGAAACACCGGAGAAGCCCGTACTGACTATGCTAATAAAACACAAAGTGGCAAACTTTGCAAAATGGATGCCTGCATATGAAGCAGACGACTCTGCCCGGGTTGCTTACGGGCTGCACAATTTTGTTGTAAGCAGAGGTACAAAGGACAGCAACATGGTGATGATCGCATTGCATATGGACGATACCGCCAAAGCAAAACAATTTTCCATGATGCCTCAGCTTAAAGCGACTATGCAAAGAGCAGGTGTAATGGGCGCTCCCACAATTACGTATACAGAAACTGAATGGCATGACACTACTACCAATTCATCTACCGACAGGGTGATCATAATGCAAAAAGTAAAAGACTGGGATGCATGGAAAAAAGCTTTCGATAGTCATAAGCAGGTAAGGATGGATGCAGGCCTTACTGACAGGGCAGTTGGCCATACTGTTAGCGACCCTCATATGGTATCTGTAGTTCTTGCTATAAGTGATATGAAAAAAGCAGAAGACTTTGCGAAATCAAAAGATCTGAAAGATAAAATGGCCGAAGCAGGCGTTGTGGGTGCACCGGATATTTTCTTTTATCACGTGGTTAAGCAATGGTAAACCCTTTTAAATTCTTCCTGAAGTGAGGACTTGCAAACCCGGATCTTTAAAATGTTCCGGGTTGTTTTTTATGGGTTGCTTACAAATATTTTTTTTCAAATCTTTAATCGATATTCTCCATTCGGAAAACATTTGAGTGGTGCTTTTCAGATTGTTGATGTCTGCTTAATTTAGTAACTTTTTCTTTGGAAAGAGATAATGCTTTTCCTGCTAAAAAACGAAATATGCAAATGCGATTATACCCCCCAATGATTTTTGTTGCCCTAATAATAATTACTTCTTCCTGTAAAATCAAATCTGAAGAGACTTATAAAAACTGGAATGTGTATGGAGGCTCTAAAGATGCTTCTCACTATTCATCACTTACAGAAGTAGATACAAACAATGTGACAAACTTACAAGTTGCCTGGGTGTATGCTACCGGGGATATAGATACTTCAAACCATTCGCAAATGCAATGCAATCCTATTGTTATTGATGAGGTTATGTATGTTACCTCGCCAAAATTGAAGTTACTGGCACTTAACGCAGCATCAGGGAAACAAATATGGTCTTTTGATCCGGCAACATCAATTGTTTTTGATTCGAGCGATCAGGCGGCCTTGCCTATGACCTTCTCAAATAATTGCCGTGGAGTAACTTATTGGACAGATGGTAAAGATGACAAAAGAATTTTTTATACAGCCGGCTACAATCTGCTTTGTGT